>NZ_JARAMO010000033.1:0-30350 GCF_028807275.1 Mameliella sp. AT18 | reverse complement strand
GAGGTATTTTTCAAACCAAAGAAGCCGGGCCGCGCGCCTGACGCGGCGAGGGCGCAGCGCTGGAGTGTGGGGTCGTCCAATCGTCCGCCTGCGCGTGTGCCAATGGCGTCGGCGCCAAACCTGTTCTTGCCTGCGCGGGTCATATCTCCTTTACTGAATGCCGGAGGAAAGGCTCGGTAGGAGGAAAGCGATGCCCGATACCCCCAAGCCCGGTGTTCCGGATCTAGGCCCCGTCGACGCGGCAATGCTGCGCGAGGCACTGCGGCGCGGGTGGAGCGACCTGCGGCGCGCGCCGGGCTATGCCCTGCTCTTCGCCTCTGTCTACGTGCTGGGTGGCTGGTTCATGGCCTGGATCACCTGGATCACCGGGCAAAGCTATTGGCTGGTCTTCGCGGCCATCGGCTTTCCCCTGGTTGCGCCCTTTGCGGCGGTAGGCTTTTACGATGTCAGCCGCAGGATCGAGCAGGACCGTCCCCTGGACTGGATGCAGATCCTGAGCGTGGTGAAACGTTCTGGCGGCGGGCAGTTGCCCTGGCTGGGGGCGGTGGTACTGGTGATCTTCCTGTTCTGGTTTTTCCTTGCGCATATGATCTTTGCGCTGTTCCTTGGCCTGTCCACGATGACCAATGTCTCCAGCTCGCTGGACATCTATTTCACCGCCAATGGGCTGACGATGCTTGCGGTCGGCACCGGGGTCGGCGCGGTCTTTTCGGTTGTGCTCTACATGATCTCGGTGCTGTCGCTGCCCATGCTGCTGGACCGGGACATCGATTTCGTGACCGGGATGATCACCTCTTTCAGTTACGTCCAGAAGCACCCGGTGCCGATGTTCGCCTGGGCCGTCTTCGTGGCAGCGGTCACCTTGGTATCGATGCTGCCCGGGTTCCTGGGGCTGTTCGTCTCGCTGCCGCTGCTGGGGCATGCCACCTGGCACCTGTACGACATGATTGCCTATGGCACCCGGCACGAGGCCGAGGCGCATGCGGTGGCCTAATGGTGGCCTGAGAGGCGCCTGGCAGCCCCTCTCAGCCATGTTGTCAGGCCTCGCGCCCCTCGGCCTTGAGACGCGCGTGCAGGGCCGTGGCGCGCGTGTCACCCAGCTCCAGCGCAAAGACATAGGCATGGGTCAGGTAGAAACAGGCGGCATCCAGGTCGTTCACCGTCTCTGCCGCCTGCGCGTACAGGCCCACCAGCGCAGGGCGATCATCCGCCGCATGCGCTGCGAGCAGCATATCGTCCAGCGCCATCATTCGGCCGCGTCCGACAGGCTGCGGTGGGTCTGTATCTTGGCGGCGACCCAATCATGGAAACAGTGGGTGGGGCTGTCCATCGCGGGTGAGAACCGGCCGCCGTCAAAGCCCGAGGCGTAGCGCCCGCGCTGCATGCCCTCGACGACAAAGATGTCTTCCTCGAACACCGTCTTCCACAGCTGCGTGTTCCGCTGCCGCAGCCCGCTGTCGGTCTTGGGCTGGGAATAATAGAGATGGATGTTCTCGACCGTCTTGCCCGGTCCCTCGGGCAGAAGGACGATGGCAAAGGCGTGGTCGCGGTGCACGCCCAAGAGGACGTTGGGATAAACCGCGATGTATTCGGCGGCGGTGTCCCACTTGTCGCTGATCCCCTCGAAATCGGGGAAGGGTTCTCCGTTCTCGTTTGTGACCTGCCGGTAGACCAGCGTGCCCTGGCCGGAATAGGCGCCGGGCTGTTCGATGTTGTAGTGGTCTTCGAGCCTCGAATAGGAGTTCAGGCCGGGGTGGACCCAGGGCAGGTGGTAGCTCTCGCAGTAGTTCTCGACCGCAAGTTTCCAGTTGGTCTGGACTTCCAGCGTGATCGTGCTGTCGGCGCCGCCGTGATAGACGGGCTGTTCGAACTCCGCCCAGCGGGTCATGACGTCGCTCATCGCCTCTTCGAAGGCCGGAGCATCCCCCGTGACGTTGATCCAGACCACGTCGCGCCAGATGTGGCTGCGGACCTCGATCAGGCCAAGCGTCGCGCGGTCGATCGCCTCGTGAGTGTTGTGACCGGGGCCACCCACGTGCGGCGTGCTGACGAGGCGACCATCGGAGCCGTAGCACCACGAGTGGTAGGGGCAGCGGATCGCGCCCTCGATCTTGCGGGCTTCCTCGACCAGGATCATTCCGCGGTGGCGGCAGATGTTCTGGAACACGCGCACGGCGCCGTCGCGGCCCCGCAGCAGCAGGAGCGGCATGCCGAGGAAGGTGATCGGTTTTGCATCGCCGTTCTCCGGCACGTCCGCAGCCACGGCCAGTCCGGCCCACTGGGAAAAGAGCAGCGCGTCGCGCTCTTCGGCGAAGACGACCGGGTCGATGTAATGCGCATTCGGCAGGCCATTGGCCTGGGCGACGGGACGGCGGACGCTGTCAAGATCGGTCGGGGCAATGGTCATAGGGAAAGGCCTTCTGCTGACGTGGATTGGACTCCGCGTTAGTTGCAGAATGCGCTCTTGTCCCGAACAAACCCGACACGGATTGTATCAAAGCGACCTTGGATGGCGCCGGTGGGTTCTAGACGAAGGGTTCGCCGGGTTTCAGCAGGTTGCGCTGGTAGGTCAGCAGGTCGGATTCAAGGCAGAAGCCCGAGCTGCGCGCCGCGGGCAGGACATCCTTCATCCTGCTGCCGAGGTACTCGTAGACCAGGCGTTCAACCCGCCTTCCAGCGACGTTCTCGCGGACCGTGCGGGTCACGTAGCCGGCCCAGAAGTTGTTCTCGAAGGACGGGATGCGCGCAAGGTAGTTGAAGGAGGAGGTGATCGAGCCATGCCGGCTGACCAGGGCGGCAATGCCGTCTTCCTGGGGGATCACCGCGCCGCGGAATTCTCGTGTGGCGGGATCGGTGGGCAGACCCTGCTGGCGCATCGCATCCTTGGCTTCGAACCCCTTGAGAAAGGTGCCCTGGCGATTGCGGAACACGTAGATCAGGCCGCGCACGAACATGTTCTCGTCCAGGAAACTGCGCCGCGCGAAGCGATAGAACCCGCTGGGAAAGTCCTCTTCCCCGACAGGCCGGGTGGCACCGCCCAGGAAATCCGAGATCGCGGGGTTGTTGAAGATGCTGGCATTGCCGCCGCTGATGTCGCTGACGGGTTCCAGAAGGATGCGCGCGTCGACGTTGAAATAGGTACAGATCCTATGCAGTACGTCCGGCCGCGGGAAACTCTCTCCGGCCAGGTAGCGGTTGTACTGGGTCCGGTTGATCCCCAGCTCGCGGCACAGGGCCGAAATCGATGGGGCGCGTTGTGACAGCTGTCTCAGGTTGGCGCCAAGCATGCTGCGGAGTTCGGACGGCGTCGGGCCTCGCTTGGTCGAATTTGTGGCAATTCTTTCCGCCATGTTGTCGCGATCCTGTCCTGTAGTGCCTTTGAAGTGCAGCATTTTTGCCTTTTGACCCGAACCTGTGGCGGCCCTTGATGCGAAGTAGCGTCAGTGTTGATGCTCATTGGCGCCAAAAGTGACGTCTTGCGCCACAAAAATCAAGGAGGCGACACGGAAAATAATCTGTCGGCTTGGAAAGGATTCCTTCACCCTGAACAGGCGACCATCAGTGGGTGTACTAATGCAAGATCAGATGTTTGGCGTTGTATTGTGGGCGGATGCCAGTGACAGCAAAGCTGTGATCTGGTGCGAGGACCACGGCAATCTCGCCTATTACACGGCAGCGGAGCAGAACCTGCACGACTGTTTGGACCTCGATGCAGGGGACCTGATCCAGTTCGACCTGCGTGAAGAGCGGGACGTTCGCAGGGCGCGCAACCTGCGTCGGGTCGATGCGGGCTTTGCCCCGGCCATCGTCCATGAACTGAAAACCCGCGGCCCGGCCAAAACCGCGCCCACGGGCAATGTTGTCAGCTTTCCGGAGGCGCGTCGCGCCAGCTGAAACGGCGGGCCGGGATCCAGCGGATCCAGGCCACGCTTCTCTGAACCTTCAGGCCCCGCGCGCCAGCGCGGCCACACCGGTTCTCGCGACCTCGGTCAGGCCCAGCGGGCGCATGAGGTCGGCAAAGGCGTCGATCTTGTCGGGCGTACCCGTCAGCTGAAAGACAAAGCTTTCCAGCGTCGAGTCGACGACATTGGCACGAAAGATATCCGCCAGCCGCAGCGCCTCGACGCGTTTGTCCCCCGATCCCGCAACCTTCAGCAGGGCCAGTTCGCGCTCGACGGATTTGCCTTCGACCGTCAGGTCGTGCACGTCGCGCACGGAGACGATACGCCCCAGCTGTGCCTTTATCTGTTCGATCACTTGCGGAGTGCCGCTGGTGACGATGGTGATCCGGCTCAGGTGACCTTCATGGTCGACCTCTGCCACGGTCAGGCTGTCGATGTTGTAGCCACGCCCCGAGAACAGCCCGATCACGCGCGCCAGCACGCCCGGCTCGTTCTCTACAAGCACGGCGACGGTATGCGTCTCCTGCACGTCCGAGAAATTCGGGCGGAGGTTGTAGGCGGAGTGCTTGCTCGAGCCTTTCTTGATCTTGAGTGCTGACATCTCTGGGCCTTTCTGAGGAGTGCCGGCCCGCCGGGCGACGGGCCGCGGAAGGTTTAGCCAAGATCGAGGCCTTTGACCAGAAGAGAGCGGCGCAAAAGGCCGTCCCCACGGCATTTAATGGCCTGTCAATCGTTTCGCGCTACGCCGGTTCCGCCGCGCCCCGGGCGCGTTGCCCACTGGAAAGCCGCCTTGATGCCCGCCACGGACTCCGACACGGAAAAAGACGCCCGGATCTGGTCGGACGTGATCCACCTGATGCCGGCATGGACGTGGCAGGCGGATGCCGATTTCCGGCTGCGCTACGTGAACATCCGCCATTCGGGCCTGCGCATGACCGCCGACGAATTGATTGGCCTGCGTATCCTGTCGCCAGAGGGACAGGGTCAGGACCAGGCCGGGATCGACCGGTTGATGCAGGTGATGCGCGCGGGCCAGGAAATCCGCAGCCTCAGCTACGAACGCGTGCTGGTCAACGGCAGCCGGGCGGTCCTGATGGACAGTGCCGTGCCGCTGCACGACGCCGACGGGCGGTTCGCCGGCTATCACGGCATCACGCTCAACATCAGCGATGTGCTGCGCAAGGCCGAGGTTGCCGATTCCCTGATCGCAGGTCTGAACCGCCGCACCGCCGCGCTGGAACAGAGTCTTGTCGCCAAGGCCGCTGAGCTGACCGAAACCAATCGCCTGCTGACGGAAATCGTCGAGGGCATGGGCGAGGGGCTGCTTGTCACCAGCGGCACAAGGATCGATGATCCGGAAAACCGCATCCTGCGGGTCAACGCCGCGTACCTGCGCCTGCACGGGCTGGGCAACGGCGACGTTACCGTGGGCATGCGGTTTCGCGATCACATCGACCAGCTGATCGCCTGGAACAAGGCGACCGGGGACAAACAGTTTCACGTCGAAGTGCAGGAGATGCTGAGCGCAGGGGAAAAGGTGATGCTGCGCATCCCGGATTCGGGGCGCAGTTTCTACCTGCAGGCCACGCCGCGCCCCTCGGGCGGGCATGTACTGGTCCACACCGACATCACCGACCTGCGCAACCAGAACGCCGCCTTGCGGGCGGCGCGGGATGCGGCGGATGTGGCGAACAAGGCCAAGTCCAGCTTTCTCGCCAACATGAGCCACGAGATCCGGACCCCGATGAATGGCATCGTCGGCATGGCGGACCTGCTCACCGAAACCGATCTCAGTGCCGAGCAGGCCGACTATGTCGCCACGATACGCAGTGCCGCGCTGGCCCTGACCTCGCTGATTTCGGACATCCTCGATTTCTCCAAGGTCGAGGCCGGTCGCCTGGAAATCGAACAGGCGCCTTTTGCCCCGGCGTCGCTGGTCGAGGAAGTGCGGCACCTGTTGGTGCCATTGGCCGGGCAAAAGGGGCTGGGCCTGCGCTGCAACGTGGATGCGGATGTTCCCGGGGTCGTGGCTGGCGATGCGTTGCGCATCCGCCAGGTGCTGATGAACCTGATGGGCAATGCAATCAAGTTCACGGTCGCGGGCGAGGTGTCCCTGCACTTGTCACGGGCGGCGCCCACGGGTGGCAATTTGCGCTTCGCGGTTGCCGACACGGGCATCGGCATCCCGGCGGATCGGCTTTCCGCGATTTTCGACCCGTTCGAGCAGGTCCACCAGGGGCGCGACCGCGCTTTTGAGGGGACCGGGCTGGGGCTGACCATCTCCAAACGGTTGATCGACGCGATGGGCGGAGAAATTTCCGCCCGGTCCGATCCGGGTGTCGGGTCGGTCTTTGTTGTGGATCTGCCCTTGCCTGCGGTTGCGTCTGGCAAACCGCTGTCGGAACCCCTGGCCTTGGCTCAGATGCGGCTGGACGGCATTCGCGTCCTCGTGGCCGAGGATAACCGCACCAATCAGGCAGTCGCCCAGAAGCTGCTGGAACGGCGGGGCGCCGCGGTCACGCTTGTCGACGATGGCCGCGCCGCGGTCGAGCTTTTTCATCCCGACCGTTTCGATCTTGTCCTCATGGATCTTTCGATGCCGGTGATGAACGGGCTGGATGCCACCCGCATGATCCGCGAGACCGCCCGGCTGCGGGGGTGGCCTCACCGGCCAATCATCGCGCTGACCGGCAACGCCTTCGAGAAGGACCGCGAAGAGGCCCGGGCTGTCGGCATGGATGGGTTCCTCAGCAAGCCTGTGCGCAGCTCGACCCTGATGCAGGCCATCGCCACGCAGCTGGAGGGCGGGGACGGGACAAGGGTTGCCGGCTGACGTCGATGACCCTCAGAACCCGAGGAGCCGTGGAGACGCAATGCGGCGCAAGGCATAATACAGCAGGACAGGGCCGATCAGACCGGCCAGGGTGCCCATCACCAGGTGCACCGTGGCATCGGTGGTGAACTTGAACAGGACGATCCGCGTGGCAGCCGTGAACAGCGTGTGTGCCAGGTAGATCGGCATCGAGAGTTGCCCCAACCGTTCCAGCACGCGGCCCAGACGCCCGCCATCGCCCTGCGGGGCATTCATCATGACGATGAAACAGAGCGAGAGCAGCGCCGCGACAACCTGAAAGCCCAGCACGGTTTCGGGCAGGGCAAAGCTGACCAGTTGCACCGCCAAGAAAACCGTCATTGCCTTCAGCGCCACTGGCAGACCCGAGGGCAGCGGCGGTTGTCGTGCCAGCCAGATGCCCAGCAGAAAGATCCCCAGGTGCAGCGCGGCGTTCACCGTCAGCGGCCCCAGCGGCAAACCGGGCAGCGAGACCAGCCCGCCGGCACCCAGTGCTAGAACCAGCCAGAGCCAGGCCGGACGCGGTGACTTTCCCGGCACCGCGACAAGCAAACCGAGCACCTGGATCAGGAACAGCGCCCAGAGGAACCACAGGTGATCGCGCGGCGGCAGGGGCCAAACCAGCAGGCCGGACAACCCCTCCGGATTGTTCGCCGCGCCACCGGCGAGAAAACGGAAACCGGCAAAGACATAGGTCCACAAGAGCAGGGGCCAGAGCAGGCGGATCGCCTTGTCCTTCATGCCCCGGACCAGCGGACGGCGGCGGGCCGAGGCCTCGAAGGTGACGCCGGACAGCAGAAAGAACAGGGGCATGTGGAAGTTGTAGATCACCGTCTCGACGGTGCGGAACAGCATGTCCGGGGCCAGCACCCCCGCCGCTTGCGCGCCGAGCCAGGCATGGCCGAAAACCACGAGGATGATGCCCGCGCCCTTGGCCCGGTCCAGCCAGTGCAAGCGGCCTGCTGGGTCGCTCATCCTGTCACCTCCGCGCGGTATGAAGATCGGTTCGATGCCATTCTGGTCCGGTTATGCCGGGATGGTGGCGAAAATGCGCCGGGATAGCGGTCCGTCATGGATTTCAACAAGACGATGTCTCCGGCGCAACCGTAAGGCGGGCGGGCAAAGAAAAGCGCGCCGGCCCCGAGGCCGACGCGCTCCTGTTGGTTCAGCGTATACCGGATCAGACCAGCACAGCCCCCTTGCCGGCGATGGCATTGGTGGCCTTGGCGTCGCCCAGCAGCATCTTGTTGTGCGGCTCGCCCGAGGGGATCATCGGGAAGCAGTTCTCATGCTTCTCGACAAGGCAATCCATGATCACCGGCCCGTCATACTCGATCATTTCCATGATCGCGTCGTCAAGGTCGGCGGGATCCTGGCAGTGAATCCCCTTGGCGCCAAAGGCTTCGGCCAGCTTGACGAAATCGGGCAGCGCCTCGCTCCAGGAATGGGAATAGCGTTCACCGTGCAGGAGTTGCTGCCACTGGCGCACCATGCCCAGGCGTTCGTTGTTCAGGATGAACTGCTTGACCGGCAGGCGGTACTGAACCGCGGTGCCCATCTCCTGCATGTTCATCAACCAGGACGCCTCGCCCGCGACGTTGATCACCAGCGCATCGGGATGCGCCACCTGAACACCGACAGAGGCCGGGAAGCCGTAGCCCATCGTGCCCAGGCCGCCGGAGGTCATCCAGCGGTTGGGGTCCTCGAAGCCAAGGTACTGCGCCGCCCACATCTGGTGCTGACCGACCTCGGTGCAGATGTAGCGGTCATGGCCCTTGGTCAGCGCCTCCAGCCGGGCCAGCGCGTGCTGCGGCTTGATCGTGTTTTCCGAGGGCTTGAACTTGAGACAGTCGACCTTGCGCCATTCCTCGATCTGCGACCACCATTTCGACAGCGCCTCTCGGTTGACCTTGCGGCCGCGCGATTTCCAGACCTTCAGCACGTCTTCAAGGACATGGCCCACGTCGCCGATGATCGGGATGTCGGTCTTGATCACCTTGTTGATCGACGAGGGGTCGATGTCGATATGCGCCTTGTGCGAATTCGGGCTGAAGGCGTCGATACGTCCGGTGATCCGGTCGTCGAACCGCGCGCCCACGTTGATCATCAGGTCGCAGCCATGCATCGCCAGGTTGGCCTCGTAGAGACCGTGCATCCCCAGCATCCCCAGCCAGTGACGGCCAGAGGCCGGGTAGGCGCCGAGGCCCATCAGCGTCGAGGTGATTGGAAAGCCGGTGGCATCCACCAGTTCCCGCAACAGCTGGCTGGCCGCGGGCCCCGAGTTGATGACGCCGCCGCCGGTATAGAACACCGGGCGCTCGGCCATCTCGATCGCCTCGACCAGCGCCTCGATCATCTCCATGTCGCCCTTGACCTGCGGCTGGTAGTGGCTGACCGAGGTTTTCGGGATCGGCTGGTACTGCGCGCTGGCGAATTGAACGTCCTTGGGAATGTCGATCAGCACCGGACCGGGGCGGCCCGAGGTGGCGACGTGAAAGGCCTCGTGGATGGTCGACGACAGCCGCGCGGTGTCCTTCACCAGCCAGTTGTGCTTGGTGCAGGGGCGGGTGATGCCGACGGTATCGGCCTCCTGGAAGGCGTCCGAGCCGATCATGAAGGTCGGCACCTGGCCCGTCAGGACGACGATCGGGATCGAATCCATCAAGGCATCGGTGAGGCCGGTGACGGCATTGGTCGCCCCGGGGCCGGAGGTGACGAGAACGACACCGGGCTTGCCGGTCGCGCGGGCATAACCTTCCGCGGCGTGGACCGCGCCCTGTTCGTGGCGAACAAGGATGTGTTGAATGTCGTTCTGCTGAAAGACCTCATCATAGATGGGTAGTACAGCGCCGCCGGGATAGCCGAATACCGTGTCCACGCCCTGGTCCTTGAGGGCCTGAACCACCATTTTCGCTCCGGTCATCTGACGTGTCATCGCATTGTTCTCCGTTCACGACACTGTACGTTTGCGCACAAAAAAGCCCCCGAGGGTCAGGTCGGGGGCGCATGGGGTCCTGGAAGGGTTCCGGATTACCGGCCCATGCGCCTTGTTCCTACAATTACCACTAGCGTGGACATGCCCGAGGCTCCTTTGCATCGCGCGGGGACACTATGGCGCGAGGCAAGAGGCGTCAACCGTTGAAGTGGAAGAAAGCAAATTTCATTCCGGGCGGCATCGACTTTGCGAAAATTTCCCGAAACGGAAAAGCGCACAAATGGCGGTCCATGCAAAAATGCTGTGCGGATATGCGCAAATCGGGAATTGCCGCCGGGATGAGACCTCTGGCAAACCCGAACGCATCGGTTCAGCGGTCCTGCTGAAGGAAATGCAACAATCGCGCGCGGCAACGTGAGTTGTGCGAAGCCGGGTCATCGGCGATGCTGGTGGCGCATCAGGAGGAGACGAGGGTCTCGACATGAAAAAGAACATTTTTTACCGCGATTTCACGATCTGCAAAGCCGTGGCGCTTGTGGTGCTGATGGGCCTTGCGGCGGCGCTTGGCGGCGTGCCCTCCAACCGCGTTGCGGAAACCCGGCCTGAGCTGTCGGAGGCACGGATCATTCCGGCGATGGTCTACCAGTTCTGGGACGAATGCGACCGCGAAAAGGTTGGCGTCGACCTCTGACCCGAAGGGGTGGCGCGTTCAGAGGTTCGCGCCAGTTCCCTGCAAGACCCCGTGTTCCAGCGCATAACGCATCAGAGCCGCGGTGCTGCTGACACCCAGCTTGCGCCGGATGTTCTTGCGGTGGGTTTCCACCGTACGCACGGAAATATCCAGCGCGCCCGCCACTTCCTTGTTCGATTTGCCCTGCGCCAGTTGCAGCAGCACCATCTGTTCGCGGTTGGTCAGCTGTTCGCGTTCCTGCCCGCGCGGCGCCAGCGCACCTTCGGCCCCGGGGCAGAGATATTTCTCTCCCACCATCACGACGTCTATGGCGCGCTTGATCTCTTCGGTCGGGACGTCCTTGAGGACATAGCCGCGCGCACCGTGGCTGAGCGCGGTCGAGATGTATTCGGGCGAGTCATGCATGGAGAGGATCAGGATGCGCGTTGCCGGGCGACGTTCCAGGATCATCTCGGTCGCCGACAGCCCGCCGAGGCCCGGCATGTTGAGATCCATCAGGATGACATCCGGAGAGAGGCTGTCCAGACGGTCGATCATGGTCTGACCATCCGAAAGCGTGGCGATCACGTCGACATCGTCGTAGCTTTCCAGGATCGCCTCGATCCCTTCGGCGACCATCGGGTGATCATCGACAACAACGACACGGGTGGGGGCAGGGGTCATGCGCGGGCTTTCGGTTGCGGGTCGGCGCTTTCTTCGGGCGGCAGCAGGTGGGTCAGCGGCACCTGTGCCTCGATAACCGTGCCGTCGCGGGACGACAAGACGCGCAGCGTTCCGTTCAGCTGGTCCATGCGTTCCTGCATGTTGCGCAGCCCGATCCCGCGCGCGGCGCCGGGCGTGTCGCGCATTCCGGTCCCGTTGTCGGCGACGCGCAGAGTGGCCCCGGCGCGATGGCCCCGAATGTCGATGCTGACATGGCTGGCGCCGGAATGGCGTTCGATGTTCGTCAGCGCCTCCTGCGCGATGCGGAACAGGGCGATCTTGGCCTCCTGGTCCAGCCGGTTACGGAAGACAACGGTGGTGAACTCTGTCTCGATGCCGGTGCGCTGACGGAATTCCTCGGCCAGCGCCTTGATGGCCGGGCCAAGGCCCAGGTCGTCCAGCACGCCGGGCCGCAGGTCGCGGCTGATCCGGCGCACTTCGTTGATCGCCTGACCCAGGTGGTCGGCCCCCTTGGCGAGGGTCTCCTCGGCGCGGGGATCGCCGGACATGACCCGGCGCCGGGCGATGTCGAGCGCGTATTTCACCCCGACGAGGATCTGGCTGATGCCGTCGTGCAATTCGCGCGCCACGCGCCCGCGTTCCTCTTCCTGCGCGTCCAATACCCTTTGGGTCAGCTGTTTCAGCTTGGCATCCGCCAGCCGCCTTTCGCGGAGGTTCAGCACCAGCCCCGAGACAAAGACCAACAGCAGCGCTCCCAGCGTGATCGCTCCGATATAGATGAAGTTGCGCTGCACGCGCGCCTCGACCTCGGCCCGCGAGGCGGCGACACTGCCCAGCACGTCGTCGATAAAGACGCCCGTGCCCACAGCCCAACGCCAGTCCTGCAGGCCGAGCACATAAGTCACCATGCGGCCTTCCTCGCCGGTCGAGGGCTTGGGCCAGAGGTGATCGACATAGCCCGCCCCCTGGCGGGCCGTCTCGATGAATTCCTGAACGACAAAGGTGCCCTCGCTGTCGGTGAGGTTCCACTGGTTCGTGTTGATCAGGTCGGTCTGCCGGGGCGAGACGAGGTTCTGACCGTCGTAGTCGTAGACAAAGAAGAAGCCCTCTTCGCCATAGATCATCGCGGCCAGGATCTGCAGCACCTGTGTCTTGGCGATTTCGTCGTCCGGCGCGGCAGACCCGTAGACAAAGTAGAAGCCGTTGCGCGCCTGGGTGACGTAGTTGCGCAATTCTCGCTTCTTGGCGGCCAGCAACTGCGTCTCCAGTCCGTGGATCTCGCGTTCGGCCAGGCTGCGGGCCTGCTGGGCGACCAGCAGCGCAATGGCCGAAACCGCCAGCACCAGCGGCAGGCTGGCCAGCAGAAAGAGCTTTTGCCCGTAGGTAAGGCGGAAGCGCGCGAACATGACCTTAAGAAACCACAAGCGCGGGGCAATGGGAAAGCCCCGGTCACGCCTCCGGGGCAAAACCCGGGGAAAGGGCGGTCCGCAACCTGCCCGCATTCCGCAAGGGCAAGCCGTTTTTCCCGCCTCTCTCCGTAGCACTGGGTATTCCCAACTCCAGAATCAGACCCTAGGGTGCCCGCACTCAAACCGATCCGCGCGAGGTGGGGAGCCCCGTGCAGAAACAAAATCTGGGAGGATTTCAATGGATCGTCGTTCTTTCCTTCGCAACTCGACCCTCGGTGCCGGCGCTGCTGCCGCCTCGACGCTGGCCGCCCCGGCCTACGCACAGGGCAAGCGCACCCTGACAATGGTCACCACCTGGAGCCGTGGCCTGGCCGGTGTGCATGACGCCGCCGAGCGTGTTGCGACCATCATCACCGAGATGACCGACGGCCAGCTGACCGTCGACCTCAAGGCCGCAGGCGAACTGGTCGGCGCGTTCGAGGTCTTCGACGCCGTGACCGCCGGTCAGGCCGACATGTACCACGGTGCGGACTACTACTTTGTCGGTCAGCACCCGGGCTATGCCTTCTTCACCGCCGTGCCCTTCGGCCTGACCGCTCAGGAACAGGTGAACTGGTACTACTTCGACGGCGGCATGGAGCTGCACGACGAACTGGGCCAGATCTTCGGCCTCAAGTCCTTCCTCGGCGGCAACACCGGCGCGCAGTCCGGCGGCTGGTTCCGCAACGAAATCACCGGGCCCGAGGACTTCAACGGCCTCAAGTTCCGGATGCCGGGCCTCGGCGGCCAGGCCCTGGGCAAGCTGGGCGCATCGGTCCAGAACATCCCCGGCGGCGAAGTCTACCAGGCGCTGTCCTCCGGCGCGATCGACGGCACCGAGTGGATCGGCCCCTGGGCGGACGAAAAGGCCGGTTTCCAGGAGATCACCAAGATCTACTACACCGCCGGTTTCCACGAGCCGGGCGCAAGCCTTTCGGTCGCCACCAACCGCGACGTCTTTGACAGCCTGTCGCCGGCGCACCAGAAGATCGTCGAGATCGCCTCTGCCGAAGCGCACCAGTGGAACCTGGGACAGTTCCTGTCCGCCAACGGTGCCGCCCTGCAGCGTCTGCAGTCCTCGGGCGTGACCATCCGCGAATTCCCCGACAGCGTCTGGGACGCCTTCGGCAAGGCCTCGGCTGAGGTCCACGCGGAAAACATGGGCGACGACCTGTACAAGCGCATCCACGACAGCGCGATGGCCTCGATGAAGTCGTCCTCGGCCTGGATCAAGACATCCTCGGGCACCTACGTCGCGCAGCGCGACCGCGTGCTGGGCTGATCCCGCACCGATCACTGGAAAGGCCCTTGCAGCGCGGGGGCCTTTTCGGCATTGGCGGGCGGCGTTTTCGCCAACCCCGCCGTTGTGCCGCGCGGAACTGGCGCGGCGCCTGGTGATACCGGCCAGGGTGCCGGACCGATATTTTGGGGGACATGATGGAAGCAGAGGCCGCGACGGGCTCGTTCTTCGGCGCCATCGGCGGGTTCCTGGTCTGGGTGGTGGAAAACATCGCCCTGGCCTTCTGGAACCTTGGCTATGCGTTATCGCATCCGATGGCCTGGCTGGACTGGCTGACCTGGGAGAACACGACCGAAGACAAGGAAGCGGTGATGCGCTTCGTCTACTACGGCGCCTCGGTCGAGTTCTTCTTTGTGGTTTTCACCTTCTTCCTGGCGATCTTCCTGGCCGGGCTCTACAGCAACCGGTTCCTCTGGGGCACCGTGCGGGTGCTGGAGGGCCTGGCCAATACCGTCGGGCGCTTCTTTGCCTGGGCGGGCCTGATCATGGTGCTGCAGCAGGTGATGATCGTCTTCATGCAACGGATCTTTGCCCGGCCCGACATCTCGATCGGCTTCGGCATCCCGGTGCAGTTCGATGTGTCCTGGTTTGCCGAAGAGCTGAAGCTTTACAACGCGATGGTTGTCGCGCTGTGCCTGACCTACACCTTCGTGCAGGGCGGGCATGTCCGCGTCGATCTGGTCTATTCGGCGGTCAGCCACCGGGTCAAGCGGATGATCGACATGTTCGGCTCGCTTTTCTTCATGATCCCGGTCGCGACGCTGATCTGGATGTATGCCTGGTTCTTCATGTGGCGACACCTGATCGTGCCCAAACCCTCGGCCTCGGACGGGCTGGACCGTCTGCTGCTCAAGGCGCGCGCGGTGCGCTGGAACATCGAGACCATCGGTTTCAGCCCCAACGGCTTCAACGCCTACTTCCTGTTCAAGATCCTGGTCTCGGTCATGCTGGCGCTGATCTTCATCCAGGCCTGGGCCTTCTTCTACCGCTCGTTCCTCGAGTGGAAGGAGGGCGAGGAATCGGCGGGAAAATACCTCGACCAAGACCAGCTTGAAGCGGGCGAAGAGCCCTACGACCACGCGGAATTCTGAGAGGCAGGCGCATGTTGTTTGGATTGGATGGCGTCGAGATCGGCCTGATCATCGTCTTTCTGACGCTCTTTTCGGCGATCCTGTCGGGCTTTCCGGTGGCCTTTGCCATCGGCGGCGCGGGGATCATTTCCTTCGGGATCATCGCGGCCCTCGATAGCGCGGGTCTGCTGATACACCAGGCGATCGACACCGGGTCGGAGGCCTACAATGCCCTGCTTGCCAGCGGGGCCAACGAGAAGGCGATCTCGATCTTCCGATACCCGGAATTGCCAAGGGTCGAGGTTCCGGTGTTCCCGCAGGGGTGGGAAACCGCGATGGACCGCAACGTCTCGTTCATCGTCAACCGGATCAACGAACGGGTGATCGCGGGTCAGTCGATCGAGACGCTGCTGGCGGTCTTGATGTTCGTCCTGATGGGCATCGTGCTGGAACGCTCGAAGATCGCCAACGACCTACTGACCACGATGGCACGCGTCTTTGGCCCGTTGCCGGGCGGTCTGGCCGTCAGCATCGTCGTCGTCGGCGCCTTCCTGGCCGCCTCGACCGGGATCGTCGGCGCCACCGTGGTGACGATGGGCCTGCTGGCCCTGCCCACCATGCTGCGCAACAACTATGCGCCGGAACTGGCGACCGGGGTCATCGCGGCCTCCGGGACGCTGGGGCAGATCATCCCCCCCTCCATCGTGATCGTTCTCCTGGGCACGCTGGCGGGGGATCTTTATTCCGCGGCACAGGAAGACCGGGCACAACTGGCCGGCTGTTCCGACGCGCTGACCTTCCTTGGCGAACCGGCGGTGGTATCGGTCGGTACGCTGTTCCAGGCGGCCCTGCTGCCGGGGATCCTGCTGGCGCTGCTCTATGCGCTCTATGCCTTTGGCTACGCGATGCTGAACCCCTCCAAGGCGCCGGCGGTCACGCTGGACGGCGGCGAGGGCGAACCGGTCACCCGGGGCGAGGCCTTTACCTGGTATCTCGGTGTGCCCATCGCGCTCATCGCGGGCACGATCCTGCTGGCAGAGGTCGGCATGGTCGGCAGCCAGTCGGTCAAGGTCGACAGCTTCTCGGAAACCGGTGACGCCGCCTCGCTGCGCACCAATGTCTCGGACCAGTGCAAGGCCTCGATGATCGACCTGCACGGTCAGGCGGCTTGGGACAAGGCGGTGGCCGAACAGGCCGAGATCGACGCCCAGGGCGGTGCTCAGCAAAGCACCCGTCTGAGCGACGATCGCATCGCCGAGCTGCAGGCCGAAAAGATCGCCAACGCGGCCCCCATCGGCACCGGGATCGCGACTTTGGCGGTGATCTTTGGCCTGATCCTGGCCGTGGCGCGGGGCGTTTCGCCCTCGTCGAACCCGCTGCCACTGCAGATCGGGGCGGTGGGGATCATCCTGGGCCTGGTGGTGGACATCCTGCTGATCGGACCGACGAGTTCGGCGATGCTGACCGTCGTGCTGATGGTCCTGCCCTGGGCCATCACGATCTACGGCTGCGTCTACGCGATGAAGCTCTTGTCCAGGAACGAGCTGTTGCGCGTGGTCTTCCCGCCGCTGGTCCTGATCGTGGCGGTGCTGGGTTCGATCCTTGGCGGCATCACCAACCCGACGCCCGCGGCGGCGCTGGGGGCGGCAGGGGCCATCATGCTGGCCGCCTATCGCAAGCTGTCGGAAGAAGATCGCAGCCCGCGCATCATCATCTGGTCGACCCTCGCGGTGATCCTGATGATCCTGACCGGCGTCAACTTCGACCTGCGGATCAACGTCGAAGAGGTCAGCGGCGCGACCTGGCTTGCCTTCCTCTTTGCCTATGCCTGCTGGCTCTATGCCTTCTTCGGGCTGCTGTTCAGCTGCTGGGTGCTGTTCCGGTCCGGGGTTCTGACACCGGCGGTGCGGGAGACGGCCAAGGTGACGTCGATGGTCTTTACCATCCTCGTGGCCTCGCAGCTGCTGAACCTGGTGGTCATCTCCTTTGGGGGAGAGGAATACATCCAGGACTTCCTGCGCAGCTACGACGATCCGCGCACGGCCTTCATCATCGTGATGATCATCCTGTTCATCCTGGGCTTCGTGCTCGACTTCCTCGAGATCATCTACATCGTGATCCCGATCGTCGGGCCGGTGATCTACGGCGCGCATTTCGATCCGAAATGGGTGACGATCATGATCGCGGTGAACCTGCAGACCTCCTTCCTGACACCGCCGTTCGGCTTCGCGCTGTTCTACCTGCGCGGGGTCGCCCCCAAGGAAGTCACGACCGGCCATATCTATCGCGGGGTGATCCCCTTCGTCCTGATCCAGGTTGTCGGACTGGCGATCCTGGCGCTGTTCCCGGGGATCGTGACCATCGTGCCGGCCATCCTGGGGCACTGATCCGGGAGACGGGCGCGAGAAATGCCGAAAACACAAAGGGCGGGCCAGTGGGCCCGCCCTTTTCTGTCCGGACGATTCCAAGGATGCGGCGCCGGTCTAGGCGTCGTCATCCGAGATCATGGAGCCGATCTTGGCCAGCCGCTTTTCCAGGTCGGCTGCCAGGATGAAGGCCGAAGAAGCCGCCGTTGCCGCCGCATCGCGGGCCAGCGAATAGCCCAAGTGTTCCAGCAGCGGGACGGCCACCTCGCGGACGACGTCTATTCGGGTTTCCAGGTCGCAGGATTCCAGCGCGTTAAGGAGAGTGCGCAGCTGATCTTGGTGAGATGGCATCCGATCGGTCCTCTTGCGGCTTGTCCCGGTACGGGTTTTTACCGCTTGGTCAAATTTGAGGGGATGCACGCATTGATAGGTTAGCGCAACCAAGAATTGCGTCTATTGCCGACATTTCTTGTCCATCAGCGAAACGGGCAGATCAGTTCACGAACCCTTGACCAGCTCTCAGCCGCGCGTGTCGGGGAAAGAGATGTTCGCGACCTGCTCGGCGATGGGATCGGTCGATAGCGGATGCGTATCCGAGGAGAAATCGCTGGCGTTCTCGAGCCGTTCCCAGACCCCGCGCCGGTAGATCTCCAGCGCGTCGAACTCGGCCTTGTAACCCATCTTGTCGCTGCCCGGCACCCAGTAGCCCAGGTAGACGTAGGGCAGGCCCGCCTCGCGCGCGATCTCGATATGATCGAGGATCATCCATTTTCCCAGCGACCGGCGTGCCATGTCCGGTTCGTAGAAGGAATAGACCATCGACAGACCGTCATCGAGCATATCGGTCAGGCAGGTCGCCACCAGCTTGTCGCTCTCGGGGTCGAAATACTCGATCACGCGGCTGCGGATCGGTGTTTCCTCGATCATGGCCGCAAACTCGAACACGTCCATGTCGGCCATGCCACCATCGGCATGGCGCGCATCCAGGTAGCGGCGGAACAGGTCGTATTGCTCCTCCGTCGCCCAGGGGCTGGTAGCGCGGCGTTCGAGACCCGCGTTGCGCTTGATGACCTTGCGCTGGTTGCGCGTGGGCTGAAAGCGCGTGACGTCGATCCGGGCCGACAGGCAGGCCGCGCAATCGGCGCAGGATGGCCTGTACAGGACGTTCTGTGACCGGCGGAAACCCTGCTTGGACAGGGAGTCATTCAGTTTTTGCGCGGCATCTCCTTGCAGGGCAGTAAACAGCTTCCGTTCCATCCTGTCCGCAAGGTACGGGCAAGGCTGGGGAGCAGTGACGTAGAACTGCGGTGCAAGCGGAAGCGAGTGACGCATCGAGCGGATACCTTCGTCAAATTTAACGAAACGGTAACAACGATCCCGCCGCGCGCCAAGCCTTTCGACACGGCAAGCCCCCGCAACGGCGGGGCCTTTCCGAATTCTTGGTAAACAGCGCTCATGGCGGGATAAATCCCGCGCCAGGGGCGCTTCTGTTGCCTCAGGCGCGACGGTTCAGGGCGACGGTGCCCAATACCATGTCGTGCAAGCCCTGGCCCCGCTCGCTGACGAACATCAGCACGATCGAGGCAATCTGCAGAATCACCGTGGTTGCGATCAACGTATAGCCCAGCGTGTGCAGGAAGGCCTCTCCGCCGTCAAAGCGTTCGCCCCAGGCATTGCGGAATTCGATGTTCATCAGCCGCATTCCAGGGGTCGAGGATTTTCCGGCGATGCTCATCCATCGGTAGAGAAACCCGATCACCAGGAACATCAGCGGCAACATGAACAGGCCGACGATGGAAAAGACGGCGATGGGCAGGGTAATCAGAGAAATCAGCACGGTGTCCACCACCCAGGCCAAGCCGCGCTTGACGGTCACGCCATCGTAAAAGGCCGCCTGGCGGTCAGGGTCGGGCAGGTGGGACATGGTGTCGGAATACATCGTTGGCTCCAGCGAGGTAAAGGGCAGGGCGCCCCCGAAGCAGGGGCGCCCGTTCGATCAGGCGTTTTCGGATTCGTCGGCCTCGGCCTTGGCCCGGCGCTCGCGGTCGTCCATGAACTGGTCGAACTCGGACTTGTCCTTGGCTTCGCGGAGGCGTTCCAGGAACTGTTCAAAAGCCTCCTGTTCCGCTTCGAGGCGGCGCAGCGTATCGGCCTTGTAGGCGTCGAAGGCGCTGTTGCCCGAGGGCTTCATCGCGGCCCAGGCGGCCTTGCGGCCCTCATGGTGACGCGAGGCGGTGCGGCAGGACTTGCTGAACATGCGTTTGCTCCAGATCATGTAGGCGAGAAGGGCAAGGCCGACGGGCCAGAAGAAGACGAAGCCCAGGACCATTGCCGCGATCCATGCGCCTTTCCCCTTGTGATCCAGCCATGCCTCGGCCCGTGCGAACCAGCCGGCATTGGCGGGCAGGTGGCTCGTATAAGCGGCGGTGGTCATGTCTCTCTCCGTTTGTTCGTTATGTGAATGCCTTTCACATTACATCAGATCGGAGTTTGGTCCGGGGCTTTCAAGGGGCGATGTGAATGTTTTTTACATTATCCATAATCACAATTCATATCAGATCCTTATTATGAAAATCGGCGGCCACCTGAATGCCCCCTGACCGCTTTCCCGACGGAAATTTCCCGCACAAACGACGCAAGGCCGCGGTTCCGGCGCCGGTCAAAGCGTGAAATCGGCCTCGACTGCCCCGGTCAGGCGCGGCAGCTCTCGGGGATCCATTGCAACGACATGCCGGGGCGTTCCGGCGGCGGCCCAGACGTCTTCGAATTCCAGCAACCGGGGGTCAATCCAGGCGCGGATCGGATTCAGGTGCCCGACCGGGGACACGCCGCCAATGGCAAAGCCGGTCTGGGCGCGGATCAGCGCGGCATCCGCCTTGCCCAGGGGTTCACCCGCCAGGGCCGTGGCCTTCTCGGCGCAGACCTTGTTGCCACCGGCGGTCAGGAAGAGCACCGCCTCGCCGCTGTCCTCGGCGCGAAAGATGATCGACTTGGCGATCTGGTCGAGGTGGCAGCCGACGCTGTCGGCGGCTTCCTGCGCGGTGCGCGCCTGGCCGACCTCGCGGATTTCATGGGCCAGCCCCGCATCCTCGAGCGCCTTGCGGACACGTTTCAAACTCTTGCTCATCACCCTGGTCCCTGCTGCTTCGGGGCGCAGACTGGGACAGGGGCGGGGCGGCTGCAAGGGAGTTGCGCTCGGTCGCGTTTGGTGGCCATCTGCCGCCATGACGCTGGAACGACGCATGACCCGCACGCCGCGTGCCTTCGAACCCGACCGAGGCACCGAGGCATTGGAAGACTGTCCCTGGGCCACGGGGGCAATGGCCGAACTCATCAAAGGCACGGGCGGATCAAGCCCCTACCTGCGGGGCCTCATCGGCAAGGAGGCGGGCTGGCTGGAAGGCGCGGTCATGGACCCGGAAGGCGCGGTCAGGGCCTTGTACGCCGATCTCGACAAAGTGACACCGGCCCAGATCGGCGTGGCATTGCGGCAGGCCAAGCGACGGATGGCGCTGCTGATCGCACTGTGCGACCTGTCCGGCGCCTGGGAACTGGAACAGGTCACGGGGACACTCAGCGAGTTCGCGGACCTGTCGGTCTCGCTGGCGCTGCGGGCGGCGATCACGCCCGAGATCACGCGCGGCAAGCTGCCCGGCAAGACCGAGGATGACATTGCCACGGCGGGTGGCATGGTCGCGCTGGCGATGGGCAAGATGGGCGCCGGAGAGCTGAATTACTCCTCGGACATCGACCTGATCTGCCTTTTCGACGAACAGCAGTACGACCCGGACGACTACCACGAGGCGCGCGCCAGCCTGGTTAGGGCGACGCGCAAGATGGCCGCAACGCTGAACGACCTCACAGGCGAAGGCTATGTCTTTCGCACCGATCTGCGGCTGCGCCCCGATCCGGCGGTGACGCCGGTCTGCATGGCGATGGAGGCGGCGGAACGCTATTACGAAAGCGTCGGGCGCACCTGGGAGCGGGCCGCCTATATCAAGGCGCGCCCCTCGGCCGGTGATATGGATGCCGGCGCGCGGTTCCTGGAGGTTCTGACCCCTTTCGTCTGGCGCAAGCACCTGGATTTCGCGGCCATCCAGGACGCGCATGACATGCGCCTGCGCATCCGCGAGCACAAGGGCCTGGGCGGCGGCATCAGCCTTCCCGGCCATAACATGAAACTGGGGCGCGGCGGCATCCGCGAGATCGAGTTCTTTACCCAGACCCGGCAGCTGATCGCCGGCGGGCGCGATCCGGAATTGCGCGTGCGCGGCACGGTCGAGGGGCTGGGGCGTTTGGCGGACAAGGGCTGGATTCCGGGCGACGTCGCCAGGGTGCTGAGCGGGCATTACCGGGCCCACCGTGAAGTCGAACACCGCATCCAGATGATCGGGGATGCGCAGACCCACGACTTGCCGAAATCCCCCGAGGGGATGGAACGGCTGGCCTGCCTGATGGGGCGCGACCTTGCAGAGGTCAAGCGCGAGCTGACCGACCGCCTGACCGAGGTCCACGACCTGACCGAGGGGTTCTTTGCCCCCGGCAGCGGCAAGGACCAGGAGGTGCCCGAGGTCTTTGCCGACAGCCCGGTGCCGGGGCGCTGGCTCAACTATCCTTGCCTGCGGTCGCAGCGGGCGGTCACTATCTTTGAACGCCTGCGCCCCGAGATCCTGCGCCGGTTGGGCCAGACCGACCGCCCCGAAGAGGCACTGAAGGCCTTTGACAGTTTCCTGGCTGGGTTGCCCGCCGGGGTGCAGCTGTTCTCGCTCTTCGAGGCCAATCACCAGTTGATCGACCTGCTTGTGGACATCGTCGGGACCTCGCCGGACCTGGCGCGCTACCTGTCGCGCAATGCCAGTGTTTTCGACGCGGTGATCGCGGGTGATTTCTTCAGCGACTGGCCGGGCCCGGATGCATTGCGGGCGGCGCTGGTTGCGCAACTGCAAGAGGCCGGGGATTACGAGCGCAAGCTGGACGCCGCCCGCCGCTGGGCCAAGGACTGGCATTTCCGCATCGGTGTGCACCTCTTGCGCGGACTGATGGGGCCGGAAGAAGCGGGCAAGGCCTATGCGGATTTGGCGGGCGCCTCGCTGGCCGCCGTCTGGCCAGAGGTCCAGAAGATGTTCGCCGAAAAACACGGCACCCCGCCGGGGCGCGGCGCGGTTGTGCTGGGCATGGGCTCGCTGGGGGCGCGGCGCCAGCACGCGCGCTCCGACCTCGACGTGATCGTGATCTACGATGCCGAGGGCGTCGAGGCCTCGGAGGGCCGCAAGCCGCTGGCCAGCCGCACCTATTACGCCCGACTGACGCAGGCGCTGATCACCGCGATGACCGCGGCCATGTCCGAGGGCAAGCTATACGAGATCGACATGCGGCTGCGGCCCTCGGGCAACCAGGGGCCGGTGGCAACCTCCTGGGCCTCGTTCCAGAGCTACCAGCGCGAAGAGGCCTGGGTCTGGGAACACCTTGCGCTGACACGGGCACGGGTTGTCGCGGGGCCGTTGGAACTGGCCGAGGACGTCGAGGCGCTGCGCAAGGAGGTCATCGGCAAGGCCAGAGACGTGCAGGAGGTTCGGCGCGGCGTGGCCGAGATGCGGGCGCGGATCGCCGCGGCCAAGGGGCCGGGCGGACCGCTGGATGCCAAGATCGGCCCGGGGCGCCTGCAGGACATCGAGTTGTTCGCGCAGCTTTGCGCGCTCGAGGCGGGGCGCCCGGTGCGCGAGGCGCCGCGCGCGCTGCGGCTGGCCAAGTGGCTGGACGAGGCGGATCGCGCCGCTTTGATCGCCGCCTACGAGCTGTTCTGGTCCTTGCAGATCGGGGCAAGACTGGTCAGCGAAGAGGCGATCGACCCGGAGAAACTGGGCCTTGGCGGCTGCACCTTCCTGTTGCGCCTGGCAGAGGCCCCGGACATGGAGAGCATGCGGGCGGACCTTGAGAGACAAGCGGGCCGCGCGGCAGAGATCATCGGCAAAGTGCTGCCGGAACCGGAGAACGAGACATGAGCAAGGGTAATGCAAGCGACCCCAAGGGCCTGATGGTGGAAGCCTACGCGATGGAGGGGCTGACGGCAGAAGAATGCCGGTCGATCTTCCTGGACTGGGCGTTGTCGGCGCCGGATGGGGCCGACATGCAGGTGCTGATCGGCGGCCTCTTGGCGCGTTACGGTGAAAACGCCGACCACCCGATGACACAGGTACTGCGCGAGGGGCTGGAACAGGCGCAAAAGCCGCGACGCCGGGGCGGCTGGAAGTCACGGCCCCGCCCGTCGGGCGAGGCCTGAGCGGGGTTCAACTGCGGGGCAGGGCAGCCGCTTCGCGGGCCAGGTCCTCGATCCGGGCCCAGTCGCCCTTGGCCACCGCGTCCTTGGGGGCGACCCAGCTGCCACCGACGCAGAGCGTGTTGGACAGGGCCAGGTAGTCGGGCGCATTGGCCGGGCTGACGCCACCCGTGGGGCAGAACCGCACCTGCGGGATGGGCGCGCCGATGGATTTCAGCGCGGGCACGCCGCCATTGGCCTCGGCCGGAAAGAACTTTTGCACGGAATAGCCGCGTTCCAGCAGGCGCATCGCCTCGGACGAGGTGGCGGCGCCGGGAAGCAGCGGCAGGTCGGCGTCCTCGCAGGCCTGCAGCAGCCGGTCTGTCGCGCCGGGCGAGACACCGAATTTCGCACCGGCCTCCTTGGCGGCCGCCACGTCCTGCGGCGTCAGCAGGGTGCCCGCGCCGACGATCCCGCCTTCGACCTGTGCCATTTCGCGGATCGCGTCCAGCGCCACGGGCGTGCGCAGCGTCACCTCCAGCACCGGCAGGCCACCGGCGACCAGCGCCTCGGCCAGAGGGCGGGCGATTGCCACATCATCGACCACCAGAACGGGGATCACGGGGGCAAGACGGCAGAGCGCCTCGTTGCTCTGGCTGGCGTCCTGGGGGGTCATGGGCATAGCTCCCTTGGGTCGTTGGGATTGGGTATTCTTACAAAGACGATGCTGCGGTCACACCACCACGGCGGCGCCATTGGAGGCAAGGCCGACATTCTGGCGGAACGCCTCGAACAGCTCGCGCCCGACACCGTGGCCATTGCCGGTCAGGTCCGCCTGCACCGGCTCGCGGCTGTCGAAATCCTCGGCCAGCGTCTCGATCGTGCCCTGGACCGCATCCACGCGCACCACGTCGCCGTCACGCAGCCGCGCCAGCGGGCCGCCGTTGGCCGCCTCGGGCGAGACATGGATCGCGGCGGGCACCTTGCCACTGGCGCCGGACATGCGGCCATCGGTGACAAGCGCCACCTTAAGCCCCCGGTCCTGCAGCACCGCCAGCGTCGGCGTCAGCCCGTGCAGTTCCGGCATCCCGTTGGAGGACGGCCCCTGAAAGCGGACGACGACGACCGTGTCCGAGGTGAACTCACCGGCCTTGAAGGCGGTCTTGACGCTTTCCTGGTCGTGGAAGATGCGGCAGGGCGCCTCGATCACGTGGCGTTCGGGCGCGACGGCAGAAACCTTGATCATGCCGTGGCCAAGGTTGCCATACAGTTGCTTCAACCCGCCGGTGGCCTGGAAGGGATCGCGCGCGGGACGCAGGATCTTGTCGTTCTGGGTGTCGCGCGGGCCGTCGCGATACGAGATCGCGCCGTTCTCAAGGACCGGCTCACGGGTGTAGAGCGACAGCCCGTCGCCCGCCACGGTCTTGACGTCGTCGTGCAGCAGGCCCGCGTCCAGAAGGTCGCCGATCATGTATTGCAGCCCGCCCGCCGCGTGGAAATGGTTCACGTCGGCAAGGCCGTTGGGATAGACCTTGGCCATCAGCGGCGTGACGGAACTGATCTCGTCGAAATCCTCCAGTTCCAGCGCGACGCCCGCGGCGCGCGCCATCGCAGGCAGGTGCAGGACAAGGTTTGTCGAGCCCCCCGTCGCCATAAGCCCGACGATCCCGTTCACAAAGGCCTTGGCGTCCAGCACGTCGCAGACGGGCCGGTAGGCATTTCCCAGGTTCGTGATCGACAGCGCGTGTTTCGCGGCCTCGACGGTCAGCGCCTCGCGCAGCGGGGTGCCCGGGTTGATGAAACTGGTGCCCGGCAGGTGCAGCCCCATGAACTCCATCAGCATCTGGTTGGAATTGGCGGTGCCGTAGAAGGTGCAGGTGCCCGGCCCGTGGTACGAGGCCATCTCGGCCTCCATCAGCTTGTCGCGGCCGACCTCGCCGGTGGCAAACTGCTGGCGCACCTTGGCCTTTTCGTCGTTGGGCAAGCCGCTGGTCATCGGACCGGCGGGAATGAACAGACCGGGGATATAGCCGAAGGTCGCGGCGGCGATCACCAGCCCCGGCACGATCTTGTCGCAGACCCCAAGGTAGACGGCCGCGTCAAAGGTGTTGTGGCTGAGCGCCACACCCGTCGCCAGCGCGATCACGTCGCGAGAGAACAGAGACAGCTCCATGCCGACCTGACCCTGGGTGACGCCGTCGCACATGGCAGGCACGCCACCCGCGACCTGCGCGGTGCCGCCGGCCTCGCGTGCGGCGGCGCGGATCACCTGCGGATAGGTCTCGAACGGCTGGTGGGCCGAAAGCATGTCGTTGTAGGCGGTCACGATTCCCAGGTTGGGCGCACGCCCCTCGGCCAGCGTGTCCTTGTCGCCGGTCATGGCGGCATAGGCATGGGCCTGATTGCCGCAGGTCAGATGCGCCCGGCGCGGGCCCTCGTCGGCGGCGCGGCGCATCCGGTCAAGATAGGTGCTGCGCATCTGCTCGGAACGGGCTTCGATACGGGCGGTGACACGCGCGATGGTGGCATCAAGCGGCATTCGGGTCTCCCTCCGGGGATCGTCTCTGGCTTGGCTATGCGCCTCACATACGACAGTTAGCGCTAACGGTAAAGGCCAGATCGTCCGCCGACCACGACGGATCGGGCATTTGCCTGCACGGCGGCGCTTTCCCGGGCACGCAAATACAGTTAAGCGAAGCGCATGACGGATTCCAAGACCATACCCGACCGCCCGGTTCTGCGGCTGAAACCCAAGGCCAATGCGCGCGCCATTCGCCGGGGCGCGCCCTGGGTCTTTGACAACGAGCTGGTCATGGACCGGCGCAGCAAGGCGCTGGCGCCGGGCAGCATCGCGACGCTGGAGGACGGCGAGCGCAAGCCGCTGGCCACGGTCGCGGTCAACCCGGGCTCGCGTATCGTGGCGCGGGTGCTGGACCGCGACGCGACGGCGGTTGTCGATCGCGACTGGCTGGCCGCGCGGCTGAGCAAGGCGCTGTCGCTGCGCGAAGCGGCCTATGACGAGCCGTTCTACCGGCTGGTCCATGCCGAGGGCGACGGGCTGCCCGGTCTGGTGATCGACCGCTTCGGCGACACCTGCGTGATGCAGCCCAACGCGGCCTGGGCCGAGGCGCATCTTGAGATACTCACGGACGCGCTGGTCGAGGTGACCGGCGTGACCAACGTGCTGAAGAACGCCGCCGGACGAGGCCGCACGCTGGAAGGGCTGGATGACGTCGACGCGGTCCTGCGCGGTGCTGCGCCAGAGGCGCCTGTGCCAGTCGAGATGAACGGCGCCACCTACATGGCCGACCTGACCGGCGGGCAGAAAACCGGCCTGTTCTATGACCAGCGCGAGAACCACGGGTTCGCGGCCCGGCTCGCGCGGGGGCATTCGGTTCTGGATGTCTTTTCCCATGTCGGCGGGTTTGCCCTGGCGGCACTGGCAGGCGGCGCCAACAGCGCGCTTGCGGTCGACGGATCGGCGCCCGCGCTGACCCTGGCCGAAGAGGGCGCGCGGCGCATGGGCGCCTCTGACCGTTTTGCCACCCGGCAAGGCGATGCCTTCGACACGCTCGAGGCGCTGTCCGGCGAAGATACACGGTTTGACCTGGTGATCTGCGATCCGCCGGCCTTTGCCCCGAACAAACCCGCGCTGGAAAAGGGCCTGCGCGCCTATGAGCGCGTGGCCCGCCTGGCCGCGCCTCTGGTGGCGAAAGACGGCTACCTTGTGCTCTGTTCCTGTTCCCATGCGGCGGATCTGAACGCCTTTACCGGCGCCTGCCTGCGGGGCATCGGCCGGTCCGGACGCCGCGCGCAGCTGCTGCACACGGGCTTTGCCGGGCCGGACCATCCATTGCTGCCGCAACTGGCTGAGTCCGGCTATCTCAAAGCGCTGGTGTTCCGCCTGTGAAGGTCCTGCTGGACACCTGCGTTCTATACCCGACGGTGATGCGCGAGGTCCTGCTGGGCGCGGCCCGCGCCGGTCTCTACACGCCGCTCTGGTCCGAACGCATCCTCGAGGAATGGGCCCGTGCTGCGCGCAAGCTGGGCCCGGAGGGAGAGGCGCAGGCGCGGGCAGAGATCGCCCTTGTCCGTGCCGCATGGCCTAAGGCCGAGGTGACTTACCCGCCGTCGCTGGAAAAGCGCCTGTGGCTGCCAGACGCCAATGACACGCATGTTCTGGCCGCCGCCATCGCGGGACATGCGGATGTCATCGTCACCATGAATGCCAGCGATTTTCCCCGCAACGTCCTCGCCGAAGAGGGGCTGAGCCGGGCTGATCCGGATGGTTTCCTGCTTGGGTTTCACCAGGCTCAACCGGAGATCATGGCGCAGGTCGGCGAAAATGTCCGGGCCGAGGCCGAACGGCTCTCGGGCGAGGCATGGACCATGCGGGCCTTGATGAAAAAGGCGCGGCTGCCGCGCCTGGGCAAGGCCTTGGGCGGCTGACCTTGCGGGGCGGGGCCGCGCGCTTTATCTGTCTGTGAAAACCCGATGCTTTCCGTCGGAGACGACAAAGGACACCCCGTGCAGGCACCCCGACTGGAGATCCGCGACATCATCCGCCGCTACGACGGCAAACCGGTGGTGAACAACGTTTCGCTGACGATTCAACCGGGCAAGGTGACCTGCCTGCTGGGTCCGTCGGGTTGCGGCAAGTCGACGACCTTGCGGATCATCGCCGGGGTCGAGATGCAGGATTCCGGTTCGATCTACATCGACGGCAACCTGATTTGCGACACGGTCGTCCGGGTGCCGCCGGAACGGCGCTCCGTCGGGTTGATGTTCCAGGATTTCGCGCTTTTCCCGCACCTTAGCGTGGGCGAGAACGTGGCCTTCGGGCTCAAAACCTCGGCCTCTGAAAAACGCGCGCGGGCCAAGGAATACCTCGAACGGGTCGGTCTGGCCGGCTACATCGACGACTACCCGCACCAATTGTCTGGCGGGGAACAACAACGTGTGGCCCTGGCCCGCGCATTGGCACCCAAACCGCGGCTGATGCTGATGGACGAGCCGTTTTCCGGCCTCGACAACCGGCTGCGCGATGGCATCCGGGACGAGACGCTGGAACTGCTCAAGGAGGAAGGCACCTCGGTCCTCTTGGTCACGCATGAACCCGAAGAGGCGATGCGCATGGCCGACGAGATCGCGCTGATGCGACAGGGGCATATCGTCCAGCAGGGCGCGCCCTACAATATCTACAATGCCCCGGCCGATCGCGAGGCGGTGGCATTTTTCAGCGATATCAACACGATCCGAGGTGAAGTCAAAGGCGCCCTTGTGGCCACGCCCTTTGGCCAGTTCCTGGCGCCCGGCTATGCCGATGGCAGCCGTGTCGAGATCGTCTTTCGGCCCCAGCACGTCGGCATCGACTTTGACCGCGCAGGCAAGGGACCCAGCCCTTCGGCCAAGACCGGCGCCCCGGCGCGCGGCGTGGTGCAGCGGGCGCGGTTCATGGGGTCGGAAAGCCTGGTGGAATTTCGCATGGACCACGATGGCGAAAAGCTGCGCGCCACGGTGCCCAATGTCTTCTTGCCGAAACCCGGCACACCGATGTGGCTGAGCATCCGCCGGGATCGTTGCTTTGTCTTTCCGGCATCCTGATTTATTCACAGGAGCCTGTGGATAAAACCTCAGGCATCGCGTGAGGCCAGCGCCCTTTGCAGGACGTACACCCGGATCGAGGACGCGAGCCCGACGTCCGGATCCCTACCAACATCAATATTGGCCGCCAAGGCATTGATCGTAAGCCCATCTTCGCGGGCGATGCGGCGAAACTCCCGCCAGAATTCCTCTTCCAGGGACACCGATGTCCGGTGCCCCTTGAGAGTCAGGGAATGCTTGACCGGCCGACCGCTCATTCCTTTTCATGCCCGTCCAGATCGCGTTCGGCCTTGGCCCGCCGGGCCTCGGCCAGGTCCTTTTCCGACTTGCTCACCCCGTGGCGCGCGGCATTCCGATCGCCTGCGCGTCGCTTGTCGTCGCGCGCCTTCTGCTTCTTGAAGCGGTTGAGATTGACCAGTTTGGACATGACCTGCGCTCCGCCGACACATGTGCGTATTGTACAAAACCTACGCGGTTTCCGACGTTTTGTACAAGCCGCTCAGGCGCCGCTGGTCCGCATCGGACGCGGGCGCAGATACCAGTACCAGACGCGGTAGACCTCGAGCGCGACCAGCGGCCCGAAATGCACCAGCGCGGCCGCCGGGTGCCCCCAGTCATGCAGCGCCGCCCAATGCACCAGCGTCAGCGCGGCGGCGGGATAGGTCCAGCGTTGCAAGTGCTTCCAGCGCGGCCCCATGATCCGGACGAAATAGTCCATCGAGGTCACGGCCAGCGGCACGAAGATCGCAAAGGCCAGCCAACCGGTCCAGATGTATAGCCGGGGCAACTCGTCCACGATCCGTTCCAGCGTGGCCTTGTCGACCAGGTAGAACACCGTATGCGCCAGCGCGTAGGCAAAGGCCGCCACGCCGAAATAGCGGCGGTTCTTCCTGAGCCAACGCGGCCCACGCCACCCCTTGAAGAGCAGCATCAGGGGCGTCGCCAGCATCGCAATGATCAGGAACCGCGCGGCGAATTCGCCGGTGGGATGCACGAGGATATGGGCAATGTGCGGGTTGGTCGACGTTGCGAGATCATAGGCCATGCCAAGACCGGGCAGGGACAGGGCCAGCCAAAGCCAATAGGGAGAAAAACGGGACATCGGGCCCTCCTTTCGATCGGGACAGGACTGATACGCCGCAGTGCGGCATTCCCGTCGCTCAAAAGGACCGCAACACAAAGAAAGGGCGCCTGACACTTGGCCCGGCGCCCCTGTTTCTTCTTGGCTGAAATACCCCGGGGAGCGCGAGGGGCTGGCCCCTCG
>NZ_JARAMO010000032.1:0-31148 GCF_028807275.1 Mameliella sp. AT18 | reverse complement strand
CGCAGGCCGGCAAAGGCCATCTTGGTGCCTTTCACGGTGCCACGCGGATCAGCAAGGAAGGCCGCCAGAGTCTCTGCATCCCAAGCGCCGCCCATGCTACCCATCGTGTTGGAGTACTTGAACCCCTCGACAGAGCCGATTTCGCGTCCGACGATGCCATTGAGCTGCGGACCGACGCGATCCTTGGCGCCGTCACCGATCTGGTGGCAGGCCTTGCACTTGTTGAAGACCTTTTCGCCTGCGGCGACCAGTTCCGGGTCCGGCGCGCCAGTTGCGGCAGGGGCCGCGGCAGGGTCTGCCGCCGGTTCGGCAGCGGGTTCCGGGGCCGGGTCCACGGCGGCGGCCGGCTCCGGGGCCGGATCGGTCGCGGCGGGTTCTTCAACCGCTTCTTCGGGCGTCACGTCCAGAACGGTCGCGCGCATGGTGATCTCGACCGGACCGTCCTTGCAGTTTTCCATGCAAGGCTCAGTCCGCCACTTGCTGTATTCGGTCTCGGCCCGGTCATCGATGATGAAACCATCCGCGTTGGGCAGTACCACCTCGGGCAGCGTGTCCTGGTTCAGCTCGAACTCGTCGTCGATGATGTCGTTCGAGTAGAGGATGTAGGCCACGATGGCATAGGTATCATCAACCGACAGCGACTGCGCGTTGCCGAAAGGCATCGAGCGGTGGACGTAGTCCCAGACGGTCGAGGTATAGGGCCAGTAAGAGCCCACGGTCTTGAGCGGGTCCTCATCCGCCAGTGTGCCGTCACCGCCTGCCAGCTTGGGCCAGTTGCCCACGCCCTCGGCAAAGGAGCCGTGGCAGACCGCGCATTGTTCCTCGAAGATCGCTTCGCCGTCAAAGGCATTGCCGCTGCCCGCCGGCAGGCCGGTGCCGTCGGGGCTCACGTCGAGGTTCCAGGCGGCGATTTCCTCGGGCAGCGCGCCGCGGCCCAGGCCAAAGCGCAGGCCCTTGCTGTCGCCGTTGTCCGCATGGGCGGCACCGATGATGCCGCCGTCCACGGCCTCGGGGGCAGCGGCGGTCTTGACCGGGGCCTCTGGCTCGGGGATCGGCGCCGGAAGTTCGCCCAGCATCTGCGGGTTCTCCGGGAAATCCGCAACATTGCGGTCGGCAAAGTTGTAGGCGGCGACCAGCATCAGGCCGACGCCTGCAATGGTGCCGACGTAGAGATTAAGAGACTTCGACATTTTCGGCCTCCCCGTTGGCTTTGACGTGCCAGGTCTGGATGCAGTTGTTGTGGTAGATGGAGTTCAGGCCGCGCACATCACGCAGTTGAGCCTTGGTCGGCTGGACATAGCCCGTCTCGTCAATCGCGCGCGACTGAAGCAGCCATTCCTCGCCTTCCCAAGTGGTGTCCAGGTAGAAGCGGGTCAGTGCCTTGTCCTGGCCTTCGGAGGCGAGACGCGCGGTTTCCCATGTCATGCCGCCATCCTTGGAGACATCGACGCGGGTGATCTTGCCGTGGCCGGACCAGGCCATGCCGGTGATGACCACCGGACCGTGACCGTGCTTGATCGGCGCCTGCGGGCTGGGCGAGGTGACGACGGATTTCGCATCCATGACCCAGGTCCACTTGCGCGAGGTGCCGTCGGCCAGCGTGTCGGTGTATTTCGAGGTCTCCTCACGGCTTTCCACCGGGCCATCCATGACCTCGACACGGCGCAGCCACTTGACCCACATGTTGCCTTCCCAACCGGGCACGACAAGGCGCACCGGGTAGCCGTGCTCCTTGCGCAGGGCCTCGCCATTGGCCTTGAAGGCCACCAGAACGTCGTCCATCGCCTTTTCCATCGGGATCGAACGCCCGTTGGAGGAGGCATCGGCGCCTTCGACATAGACCCACTTGTCCTTGAAATCACCGGCGGCATCCAGGCCGGCCTCGGCCAGCAGGGTACGCAGGGGCACGCCGGTATATTCCATGTTGTGGATCATGCCGTGGGTGAACTGGGCGCCGTTCAGCTGCGCGCCTGCCCATTCCATGCCAGTGTTGGCCGCGCATTCGCAGAAATAGACGTGCTGTTCGCGCGGAAAGCGTTCCAGGTCGTCATAGGTAAAGACCAGCGGCTGGTCCACGAGGCCGTTGATCATCAGGCGGTAATCCGGCTTGGACAGCTCGATGGCGCCCGAGTGGTGGCGTTCGAACGCGCAGCCCTGCGGCGTGATCGTCCCGTCCAGTGCGTGGATCGGGGTGAAGTTGATCGACGAGATCGTGTCGGCGGTCAGCCATTCCACGTTGCGGCGGATGACGTCGTCCTCGAACTTGATCGGCAGGCCATAGGGGACCTCGTCAACGCCGTGGCCAAAGCCGGACGCCCAGTCCTGCACTTCGGTGATCAGCGGGTCGGGACCGGCGGCGCGGGCGCCCGTGGCGACCACGGCCCCTGCCCCCAGCGCCGCGGCACTGGTCAGGAACTGGCGACGGGAGGTGCCTTTCGTTTCCTTGCTCATTGCGTTCTCCTTACGGATCATTTCATTCATCTATGTGAATGACTTGGCGAGAATTTCGGCGGGCCGAGGCCCGCCGGAAAAACGTGGTTGCGTTCAGGCGCCGACCACTTCGACATTGTCACGGGGCTGGATCGAAACCGTGCCCTGCTTGCGGATATGGTTTTCGACCACATCCCAGATCTGCGGCCCCTCGGTCCCCTCGTTGACCGAGGCCCAGCCCGCGACCACGTAGTTCTTGGCCGGGTCGATGGCCTCGCCGGTGCTGAGCAGCACCATGTCCGAGATCCGTTCGCCCTGCGGCTTGTTCACGTCGCAGCGGTAGCCCATGCCCCCGATGCGGACCATGTCGCCGCCCTGTTGGTAGTAGGGATCGGGGTTGAAGATGTTGTCAGCCACGTCCTCGAGGATGACCTTGATGAACTCGCCGGTCATCTCGGACCGGTAAGCCTTGCCGTAGGTCATGCTGGTGACGTTCCAGATGTCCTCGCGGGTGATGTCATCGCCCGGGATCAGCGACGGCCCCCAGCGGACGCCAGGCGACATGGCGATGTCAGCCTCGCGCTCGCTCAGCAGGGCGTCGCAGATCAGGTCGTCCCAAGTGCCGTTGAAGTTGCCGCGGCGGTAAAGCAGCGAGTCGGTCTGGCCGATCACCTCTTCGAGGTCCGCCTTGTAGGGCGCGCGCTGCTCTTCGATCAGGGTGGCCATCTGCGGGTCGGGCGCGATCACGTCCGAGAAGATCGGGATCAGCTTGTGGCGGAAACCCATCATGCGGCCATCGCGCACGTCGAGATCGACGCGGGAGACGAATTTGCCGTTGGAGCCGGAGGCGATCAGGATCGTCTCGCCCACCAACACCGGTTCCGGCAGCGCGTCATGGGTGTGGCCGGTCAGGATCACGTCGATGCCGGTGACCTTCGAGGCCATCTTCTTGTCGACGTCAAACCCGTTGTGGCTGAGGCAAACGACCAGTTCGGCCCCCTGCGCGCGCACCTCGTCGACCATTGCCTGCATGTTCTCGTCGCGGATACCGAAGGAGAATTCCGGGAACATCCAGCGCGGGTTGGCGATCGGCATGTAGGGGAAGGCCTGGCCGATGACGGCGATCTTGACGCCGCCGCGTTCGAAGAACTGGTAGGGTTTGAACAGCTCCGAGGGTTCGTCCCACTCGGCGTCAAAGATGTTCTGACCCAATGCGGCAAAGGGCAGACCCTCGACCAGTTCGGTCACACGGTCGGTGCCCAGGGTGAATTCCCAGTGAAAGGTCATCGCATCGGGCTTCAGCCCGTTCATCACGTTGACCATGTCCTGCCCCTCGGAGTGGTAGCAGGTGTAAGAGCCGTGCCAGGTATCGCCACCGTCCAGCAGCAGGGCATCGGGACGATCCGCACGGATGGCGTTCACCACAGTCGCGACACGGTCCATGCCGCCAACCTTGCCATAGGCCTGCGCCAGGGCGCTGAAATCGCCGGAGGACAGCGCGTAATGAGAGCGCGACCCGTCCTCGATGCCGTAGAGCTTGCGGAAATCCGAACCGGTGACATGCGGGACAGCGCCACGGTTGCCACCGACCCCGATGTTGACCGAAGGCTCGCGGAAGTAGATCGGCATCAGCTGCGCATGGATGTCGGTAACGTGGATCAGGCTGACGTTGCCAAAGGTGTCGAATTGCAGAAGCTGGTCCTGCGTCAGGCTCTGCTGGGCGGCGAGCCGGGCCCAGTTGCCAAAACCGGAAGTCCCGAGCATCGCCGAGGCCGCCATACTCACCTGCAGGAAATCGCGTCTTGAGATCATGGGGAGGGGTCTTTCTGTCTCATGACACACATGCGCATGTGTGAATTTCTTAGAACGAAGAAACCCCGCGCCAGTCACCTGACGCGGGGTCGTTTATTCAGTTACGGACGGAGGGGCCTTCGACCGACAGGCCGTTGCCACGCGACTTGACGTAAAGCTCAAGCGCGATGAATTCGTCCGAACCCGGGCTGAAGGTTTCTGCGCGGGTGTCCCGGATGCAGCCCTTGAAGCGGCTGTGAGCGCCGTTCAGTTTGGCATTCTTCAGACGGTATGTCGGGAAACCGTTGATCTGGCCCTGGCTGAGGTGGTCGGCACGGATGTAGTTGCCGTAGTTTTCCTCATGGCAGGAGGCGCAGGCAAGCTCGAGCTGGCCGTAGCGCGTGTAGTAGATTTCCTTGCCCTTTTCCCAGGCATCGGCAACCGGACCGTCGATGGCGACGTTCACCGGCATGCCGCGCGAATGCGAGGCGATCATCGCCTCCATCGAGACGGCATCGGTGGCGTCATACTTCCAGGCGTCGGCGCCCATGCGGTTCACGCGGCAGTCGTTGACCTGCATCTGCACGGTGCGCAGCTCGCCGGCGTCCTCGTTCCACTTGGGATAGGTCGCAGCAACACCGGCCATGCTGTCGGCAGGGTCGGCGTGGCAATCCGAACATGCCTTGCCTTCGGACCCCTCGGCCGTGTTCCAGATGTCCATCGCCTGGTCGACGAAGATCATGCCCTGGTTCTCGAAGTCGTCGGCCTGAAGCTGCTGAGTCTCGTCCGAGCGAAAGTGCCAGCCCGAGATGATCTCGTCCAGAACACCGTCCAGGTGGGCGGGCGCCGGAGCCTTGGTCGTCATCTCGATGTCGCCGTTGACGATCAGCGTGTCGTCGTCGGCACCGCCCGCGAAGGCCGCGGGCGCAAACAGCAGTGCGGCGACAGCCGTCATTGCCTTGAATTTCATGTTGTTACCCTCCCGATTGGCGATCCTGCCCCGCGGTGTGCGGGGCAGGACTAGCTCTTCTGGTCAGCCGACTGCGACCGACTTGGTCTCTTCGTAGACGTCGCCGTCATCGTCGTACCAGGTGAACTTCAGATCGCCTGCTTCCGGGATGGTCGCATCGAATTCGAAGTACGGGTTGGTCGAGATCGCCGGGGCCAGCACGACGTCAATGACGTTCTCGCCATTGAAGTCGCAGGTGAAGCGATTGATGATCGAGCGCGGGATCACGTTGCCCGAGCTGTCCTTGCGCTGACCCGATTCCATCTTGTGGGAAATCAGGGTCTTGATGGTCACGACCTCACCGGCGGATGCCTTCTTGGGGGCCTTGACGCGGGGTTTGACACCAGATGCCATTTCTCAGAACTCCTCTAGGTTAGCCGCAGGATCAGCCGCCGCAGCCGCCGATGGTGACCTTCACGGTCTTCATCGCGGTCTGGTAGCTGCCGTCCGCCATCTTGGCGATGGCCTGCACGTCCTGGGTGCCGGCAAGGCGGATACGGGTGGATGCGGCCTGCGACCCGGCGAGCGGGCCGAAGCGGAAGGTGGCGACGCCCGGAGTCGGGTTGCCCAGCGCATAGACGCGCACCTCGACGGCGCCGGGGGCGTCGACAGAGATCGGAACGGTGTTGCCGTTCTCGGCGATTTCCGGCGCGGTCAGCGTCAGGTCACCGGCGGCGGCATCGGCACCGGCCAGGAAATCGTCGGGGGCGCCGACGAGTTCGGCATTCGGGTCGGCCTGTGCAAATGCGCTCAGCGGAAGCAGGGCCATCGCGGTGGCACCGGCGCCGAGCGCCAGCGTGTCACGTCTCGTGAAGTCCATCATGTTTCTCCTCAGATAAACCCGGTCACTCTTCTTTGAGAGTCAGAAGGAAGGCGACCAAATCTTCGACGTCCTGCGCCGACAGGATCGGCGGCAGATCGCCCTCGGGGGCCTTGCCGGTGTATCCGTCACCCGGACGGATGAAACCGGAAGTCTTGTAGAATGCGGGCATAACGGTGCCCTCGAAAGTGTGCTTGGCGTTGGCCACGATGCCGCGCAGTTCCTCTGCGGTACGGGCCTCACCGGTCCAGGTCAGCTCGGGGCCGACTTCGCCCTGGAAGGGCACATCGGGAAGCTGAGCCACGGCGTGACAGGACACGCAGTTGCCCTTGGACTTGGTCGAAAACACCACAAGACCGTTGTCCGCATCGCCCGGCACACCTGTCAGGGATGCGTTCACTTCGCCGTATTCGCCGTACACAACGTCATCGGGGGCGACGGTTTCCGCAAATGCGGCACCGGCCACCAGGGCCACCGCTGCGGTGATTGCTGTAAGCCTCATGTTCCCTCCCTAGGCTTGCGACCCGACATTGAGATCGGACCTTCGCTCATCGCTATTAGCGTATACCGTAGGCCACAGGGTTGCACGAACGCAACAACAAATTCACGGATATGAATTATTGCTCCGTTTGGTCGCATGCCGCATTGGCCGCCAAAGCTGGGTCACCTGGCCTCCGGCCAAGGAGGATCTGAATTTTACCTATATTTTTCAAAAAGTTGCGCAATTCCGCGCCCGCCCAGCCCGGCATCTTCGCCAACGCTTTCCCAGCGCCTTAGGGTCATGGCGAGACGCAATCCTGGGTTGCACCCGCCTTTCTCTGCCCGTTTTCGAGGCAGTCGGTGTGGGTCACGCTCAGACCCACCCCGGAACGGTCAATTGCGACCATCGTCGAATCGATCCCGACAGTTTCAGTCGAACTTGCCGTTGTCGCGCTCCTGGATGCGGCGCGCGTGGTAGCGCTGGAAATCCTCGCCGGTCTCGTCGTAGATCTCGTAACGTTTCTCGGCCACCCAGGTGAACATGTCCAGCGACGTGCCCTTGGAGAAGGCACCCGGCATCACCGCGACCTGCGCGTCCATCGCGGTCATACCCTCGGGCACGTCCTCGGGCAGGAAAACGATGGTCGGGGTGAACAACACGCGCCACTTGCGGGCCATTTCCCGTTCCTGCAGCACCTCGCCGTCGAAATCCGTCACCTCGGTGCTGCCATGCAGGTTCAGCTGCACGACAAAGTAGTTCTCGGCGATAAACTCCGAAACCTCGGGGTCGGTGAAGACCTCCTCGTGCATCTTTTTGCAGTAGATGCAGCCACGCTGCTCGAAGAAGAGGACAAGCCGTTTGCCCTCTGCGTTTGCCTCGTCAAGATCCTCGCGCAGGTCCTTGAAAGTGTCGCGCATCCAGGGGTTCTTGTAGAGGCCGTCATCGCCCATCTGTTGCGCCGCCACCGGCAGCGCCATGAGCACGGCCAGGGCCGCGCCGATCCAGGTCTTCATCGCTTGTCTCCTCTCACTTTGCGCGGCCGGACCCTGACGGTCCCGCGACCGCGTACCAAAAATGCCGTCAGCTCAGCGATGTCCACGCCGGGAAGGTCTCGATCATCCACTGGGCGATGACGTTCACCGTATCCGTCGCGATGAGAATCGCAAACAGGATGAGCATCCCGCCCATCAGTTTCTCGACATATTGCAGCTTGTCCCGATGGCGTGCCGTCCACTTCAGGAACGGCCCCGAAAACAGCGCCGCGATGATGAAAGGGGCCGTCATGCCGATACCATAGACCAGCAGCAAAAGACCGCCGCGCCCGATGTCGCCCATCCCCGATGCGATCATCAGGATCGAGGCCAGCGCCGGCCCCACGCAGGGCGTCCAGCCAAAGCCAAAGGCCAGCCCCATCGCATAGGCGCCAAAGATCGTGGTCGGCTCGGCGCTGCTTTCGATCTTGGCCTCGCGGTACAACAGGCCAATGCGGATCACACCCAGGAAATGCAGCCCGAACAGGAACAGGACCGCGACCGCCACCCATTTCAGGTAGTCCATGTAGTCGGCAAAGGCCTGCCCCACTGCCGTCGCCCCCATCCCGAGCAGGACAAAGATCGTCGTCACGCCGGCGGCAAAGAAGACAGACGACAGGATCAGCCGCCGTTGCGCGCCGGGCGTGATTCCCGCGTCGTCGCGCAGCTCGGACATGGAAATCCCCGCCATGTAGCACAGGTAAAAGGGCACCATCGGCAGGATACAGGGTGTGAAGAAGCTTAACAGACCGGCAAATGCTGCGCCCGCGAATGAAATGTCGAGCACTGGTGGCGCCTTTCCTTGATCAATTCACATATTCAGATTAAGTTGTCCGTCAGGCCTGCGTCAATCGGTGCAACATGCGATCTTTCATATTTCTTCTGGTCACCTGCTTCGGGGTGGCCCTGTCCACCTTCCCTGCCCTGGCAAGCGAGTATCGCCTTGTCATGGTGGAACAGCCCGGCTGCGCCTATTGCGCGGCCTGGAACGACCAGATCGCGCCGGCCTACCCTAACACGGATGAAGGCAAATTCGCCCCGCTGGTGCGCGCCGACCTGCATATGGGCCCGCCCGAGGGCATCACCTATGCCCGCCGTGTGAACTTCACGCCGACCTTCATCCTTGTTAAAGGCGACGCCGAGATCGCCCGGATGGAAGGTTACGTGGGCGAGGATTTCTTCTGGCCGATCTTCGCCAAGCTTCTTGGCGAGCACACGGGTTTCGAGACAGCCGGCAAGGATTGAGGTGGAGCGGACGCATGGCACTTCCGGTACTGCATGACGATCTGACGGACGACGAGCTTGACGCCATCGTGGACAAGGCAACCGCCGCCTCGTCCTTTCTAAAGGCGATCAGCCACGAAGGGCGCCTGATGATCCTGTGCCATCTGGTCACGGGTGAGAAATCCGTGACCGAGCTGGAAGAACTGCTCTCCGCACGCCAGGCCGCCGTCAGCCAGCAGTTGTCACGCCTGCGGCTGGAAGGGCTGGTGGTGCCGCGCCGGGACGGCAAGGCGATCTACTACCGCCTGGCGGACGACAGGCCGCGAAAGATGCTGGAATGCGTCTACGACCTGTTCTGCCGCGACGACGACGAGGCCTGACGCCCGCGCGGCCAACGCATCGCGAGGACGCTTGCGCGGTTTCGGGGACACTTGCATAGTATGCGGGCCAGGTTTGGCGGGTCAGGAGGAGGGCCCGTGAATGATGGATTATCTGACCGAGTATCACCTGGTCGCCTTGGTGGGGCTGGCCACGGGTGTGCCCTTGGGGCTTGCTGCACGGCTTGGCCGCTTCTGCACCCTGGGGGCAATCGAGGACGCGCTTTATGGCGGGTCCACCGTACGGCTTCGGATGTGGGGCATGGCGATCGGGCTGGCGGTGCTGGGCAGCTTTGCCCTCATGGCCTCGGGTCTCCTGGCCGATACCGCGACCTACTACCTGTCGATCCGCTGGATGCCGCTGGCCTCGATCCTGGGCGGACTCGTCTTCGGCTACGGGATGGCGCTGTCGGGGATGTGCGGCTACGGCGCGATTGCCCGGCTGGGCGGCGGTGACCTGCGCAGTTTCGTGATCGTGCTGGTCATGGGCGTGGCAACCTTTGTCGTGCTCTCCGGCCCCCTGGCGCCACTGCGCGCGCTGGTTTTCCCGCAAGAGCCGGTCACGACCGAGGTGCCGCCGGGCATCGCGCACCAGCTGGCCGCGCTGAGCGGTATCTCGGTCAACCTGATCGGCATGGGGATCGGTGCCTTGATCCTGATCGGCTCCGCGGCATCGCGCGCGGTCTGGGAAAAGCCGTCAAAGGTGGCCTGGGCGGCGGCCGTGGGCCTCGCCGTGGTGGGCGCCTGGGCGGGCACATCCTGGGTGGCCCGCACCGGGTTCGAGGCGCTGCCGGTGGTGTCCCACAGCTTTGCCGCCCCGCTGGGCGATACGATCCTGTGGTGGATGACCGGATCTGCCCGCCCCCTGAGCTTTGCGGTAGGCTCTGTGGCGGGCGTCTGGGCCGGGGCCTTCATCGGCTCGCTCTTCAAGGGACACTTCCGCTGGGAGGCCTGCGAGGACCCCAGGGAACTGCGCCGCCAGATCATCGGCGCGGCCCTCATGGGCGGCGGCGCGGTCATTGCCCTGGGCTGCTCCATCGGCCAGGGGCTCAGCGCCTTTTCCGTGCTGGCCATCTCGGCGCCCGTGACCTTTGCCGCGATCTTTGCCGGGGCGGCGCTGGGTCTGCGGCAACTGATCGTGGGATTTCAGCCGGCGGAGTGATCCGGCGTCTGGAGTCCCGTATCGCTCATTGCCGGTCAGAGGCGGTTCAGAACGCGCTCAACCCCATTCCTGCAGGCGCGCAACATAGCGCGCCAGCGTGTCGATCTCGAGGTTGATGCGGTCGCCCACCTTGATCCCGCCCCAGGTCGTCACCTCCTTGGTGTGCGGGATGAAATTGATGCCGAAATCGCGACCGTCGACTTCGTTCACCGTGAGGGACGTGCCGTTCAGCGCAACCGAGCCCTTGGGCGCGATGAATTTCGCCAGTGCCTCGGGCGCGCGAAAGGTCACGCGGGTGCTGTCACCCTCGTCCACCATGGCCACGACCTCGGCGACACCATCGACATGGCCGGACACGATGTGCCCGCCCAGTTCGTCGCCCACCTTGAGCGCGCGTTCCAGATTGATCCGCATGCCCTCGGCCCAGTCTCCGATATTGGTCTTGGAGACGCTCTCGGCCGAGATGTCGACGTCGAACCAATCGTCGCCCAGGCCCACGACGGTCAGGCAGACACCATTGCAGGCGATAGAAGCCCCCATGTCGATACCAGCGGTGTCATAGGATGTGCCGATGCGCACACGCAGGTCGCCGCGGTGCTCCAGCGTCCGAACAGTGCCCATGTCTGTGACGATGCCTGTGAACATGCCTTGCCCTTTCCCGGCCTTCAAAGCCTTATTTTCGTCGAACTCGCGCGGTAGAACTTTGCTCAGCAACCGGACATATAGCGGCATCATGGTCAAGGCAACTGGCGACAAACGGGTCTTTCTGTTCCTTCAGGGACCGCACGGGCCGTTCTTTCACCGGCTCGGCGCCATGCTGCGCAAGACCGGTGCCGAGGTCTGGCGCGTGGGCTTCAACGCCGGTGACCGCGCCTTCTGGTTTCACCCGAAAAGCTACCTGCCCTATCGCGGCATCCCCGATGAGTGGCGCCGCTGGTTTTGCGACCTCGTCGAGGCGCGCGGCATCACGGACATCGTGCTATACGGCGACGTGCGGGCGATCCACGCCCAGGCCGTCGAAGAGGCCAAGGCGCGCGGGTTGACGGTGCATGTCTTCGAGGAAGGTTACATGCGGCCCTACTGGGTCACCTATGAACGCGGAGGTTCGAACGGGCATTCGCGGCTGATGCGGATGAGCGTGGATGACATGCGCCGGGCGCTCGAACTGTCGGACATGGAGGCGCCGCTGCCTCCGGCCCATTGGGGCGACATGCGCCAGCACATCTTCTACGGCGCGCTGTACCACTGGTTCGTGATGTTCCGGAACGGGGAGTATCGCAACTTCCAGCCGCACCGCTCGCTCAGCGTGTTCCAGGAATTCGTGCTGTATTTGAAACGTCTGCTGCTGATGCCTTTCGGCTGGGCGGATCGCGTGATCGCGACCACGCGCATCCGCATGGGCGGATTTCCCTATCACCTGGCTCTGATGCAGCTGGAACATGATTCCAGCTTCCAGCAGCACTCTCCGTTCGACACGATGCCCGATTTCGTCGACCTGGTAATCGCGGGCTTTGCCGAGGGCGCGCCGGGCCACCATCACCTGGTGTTCAAGGCCCATCCGCTGGAAGATGGCCGCGCGCAGGTGCGCCGTGCCGTGGCGCAATCGGCGCGGAAACACGGGGTGGCCGACCGGGTGCACTACGTCCGCGGTGGCAAGCTGGCGCAACTCCTGAACGATGCCCGCAGCGCGGTGACGGTCAATTCCACCGCAGCCCAGCAGGTTCTGTGGCGTGGCATACCGATCAAGGTCTTCGGCGACGCGGTCTACGCCAAGCCAGAGTTCGTCTCGACCCAACCCCTGCCGGACTTTTTTGCATTGCCCACACGGCCGGACAACAAGGCCTACAAGGACTACCGGCGCTACCTGCTGGAAACCTCGCAATTGCCCGGCGGTTTCTATTCGGCACGCGGGCGGCGACAGCTGCTGCGGCAGGTTGTCGACATGATGCTATCGCCCGACGATCCCTATGATGCCCTGTCCCGTGGCACCGCGGCGCCGAGGCAACAGTTGCGCGTCGTGCACTGACGCTCCGGCAACCCCGGACTGGCTTTTTTGGCCGGACTCCGGTAGGTTGCACAAAAAACCTGAGGCAGAACAAAACAGGTCGAGGAGACCGAGCAGTGAAACAACCCCCTCTCCGGTGGGCGCGTGGAGTCGCGCTCCTGGTCGCGGTATCGCTTGTGGCGTCCTGCGGCCTTCCCCGCGTTGGCCCCAACAAACGCGAAATTTTTGCCGGATCGGTTCAGCGCGAGGGTGACGCCTTCATCGTTTCCGTAAACGACCGCGTGACGCGCGCGACCTCTGTTGTTCCGGCGCTGGGGTTTACCGAAGCGTTCAAGAACGCAGGCGTTCTGGGCTCTGACACGATCCGCCCGGGCGATACGCTGGGCCTGACCATCTGGGAAAACGTCGATGACGGCCTGCTGGCCGCCGAGGCTGCCAATTCCACCATCCTCGAAGAGGTGCAGGTGGATGGCGCAGGCTTCATCTTTGTCCCCTACGCCGGGCGCATTCGCGCCGCGGGCAACACGCCCGAACGCATCCGCCGGATCATCACCGAACGGCTCGAAGACCAGACCCCCGATCCGCAGGTCGAGGTGCGCCGCGTCGCGGGCGACGGATCGACCGTCAGCCTGGTGGGCGCCGTGGGCGGCCAGGGCGTCTATGCCATCGAACGGCCGACGCGCACCCTGTCGGCCATGCTGGCCCGCGCGGGCGGCATCTCCATCGATCCTGAAATCGCACAGATCACCGTCCTGCGCGGCGACCACAAGGGCAAGATCTGGTTCCAGGACCTCTACGAGAACCCCAAGTTCGACATCGCCCTGCGCGGTGGCGACCGCATCCTTGTCGAGGAGGACACCCGGTCCTTCACCGCGCTGGGGGCCACCGGCACCCAGGCGCGTGTGCCCTTTGACAGCCAGGTCATCTCCGCTGTTGAGGCAATTGCCCAGGTCGGCGGGCTGATGGCCGCCGCCGCGGACCCGACCGGCGTTTTCGTCCTGCGCAACGAACCTGCGGAGGTGGCCAACCAGGTGCTTGGCCGCGACGACCTGATCGGAGCGCAGCGCATGGTCTACGTCCTGGACCTGACCGAACCCAACGGCATGTTCATGGCGCGGGACTTCGTGATCCGCGACCAGGACACGCTGTACGTCACGGAGGCGCCCTTTACCCAGTGGAACAAGGTGATTGCCGCCCTGACGGGTACGCTGGGCGCGGTCAGCACGCTGACCACTGCCGCAGACACGCTGTCGGGTGAATGAGCCGCCTTGGCCAACGGACACATTGAAACGGTGAGCGCCGGGGGCCCCAGCCCCCGGCGTTTGCACGTCTACAATGGCGGGTTTCTCTGGCAGAGCCGGTTGCGCCGCATCCTCGGGCTGGCTGGCTATCGCGTGACCCTTGGTCGACCCGGCCCCGAGGACCTTGTGGGCGTCTGGGGCCAATCGCCCTACGCGCATCGAGGCGAGACCGTGGCCAAACGGACTGGGGCCGGCCTGGTCAGGATCGAGGATGGCTTCTTGCGCTCACTGCACCCCGGTCGCGCCGGAGAGCCGCCGCTGGGCCTCTTGATCGACCATCGCGGCGTGCATTTCGACGGGCGCAGGCCATCCGACCTTGAAACCCTGCTGAATACGCATCCCCTGGACGATACCGCGCTTCTGGACCGGGCGCGGGGCGTCATGGCGCGCATGCAAGAGGCTCATCTCAGCAAGTATTCCGCCACCCGGCTGGACGTCGACCCGCCCGAGCCGGGCTATGTGCTGGTGATCGACCAGACGCGCGGCGACGCCTCAGTCCGGGCCAGCGGGGCGGATCGCGCACGGTTTCTCGAGATGCTTTTCGTCGCGAGAGAGGAAAACCCCGGCGCGCGCATCGTGCTGAAGACTCATCCGGAAACCGGCGCGGGCTACCGCCCCGGGCACTACACGCCAGAGGACGCGGGCGGAGAGGTTACGCTTTATGATGGCCCCGCCTCGCCCTGGTCCCTGCTGGAGGGGGCCACCTCGGTCTATACCGTCTCGTCCCAGATGGGGTTCGAAGCGATCCTGGCAGGGCATCGTCCGCGCGTGTTCGGCCTGCCCTTCTACGCGGGCTGGGGACTGACACAGGATGAAGAGGTCATCCCGCGCCGTACTGCCCGGCTGACACGCGCGCAGCTGTGTGCCGGGGCACTGATCCTCTACCCCCACTGGTACGATCCGCATAGCGATCAGCTGTGCGAAATCGAGGATACCCTTGGCGCGCTCGAGGCACAGGCCCGCGCATGGCGCGAGGACAGGGCCGGCTGGGTCGCCTCCGGCATGCGCCTGTGGAAAAGGCGACATTTGCAGAAATTCTTTGGGCGCCAAAAGCGGATACGCTTCGAAGATGATGTGTGCAGAGCAGGGGATATCGCCAACCGGGAGGGACGTGCCCAGATGTGTTGGGCCGGCAAGGCGAGCGGAGAAACCGTACGAGTCGAAGATGGCTTTCTCAGATCGCGCGGTTTGGGGGCCGATCTGGTCCCACCGCTGTCCCTGGTGCTGGATTCCAGGGGAATCTACTACGATCCGACCCGTGCTTCGGACCTCGAAGGCTGGGTTCAAAAACGTGCCACTGGACTGCGACCCGACCAGACACGACGTATCCACAGGCTGATCCAAACTCTCGTCACGGATAACTTGTCCAAATACAACCTGTCCGGTTCCCTGCCCGATCTACCCGCAGGCCGCCGCATTCTGGTGCCGGGACAGGTCGAGGACGACGCCTCCATTCTATCGGGCAGCCCGGACGTCCGCCGCAACGCCGATCTTCTGGCGCGCGCACGCCTGGAAAATCCTGATGCGGTGATCCTGTGGAAACCCCATCCGGACGTTGAGGCCGGTTTGCGAACCGGCGTCGTCGACAATCCGGACCGCTGGGCCGACGTGGTCCTGGACCGATGTGATATCGGGGCACTCCTGCGCGAGGTCGATGAGGTCTGGACCATGACCTCGCTCACCGGGTTCGAGGCGCTCTTGCGCGGATGCCAGGTGGTGACACTGGGCGCGCCTTTCTACGCGGGGTGGGGTCTGACGCGGGACATCGGCCCGGTGCCGGCGCGCCGGCTGCATGGTCCACGCCCCACGCTCGAGGCGCTGGTTCATGCGACGCTGGTCGATTATCCCCGCTATTTCGATCCGCTGACAGGTTTACCCTGCTCCATAGAATGCACCGTCAATCGCCTGAAAACCGGCAGGATTCCCTCTTCGGGTCCGGCGAACCGAATGCTGGCGAAACTGCAGGGCGCGCTGGCCAGCCACGCGGATCTCTGGCGGCGTTAAGGCTTTGTTACAGTTAAGTGACATATTCGCCTGATAAAAAGTTATTTTCAGACTTATCCACATGCGGATGACCCTTGGTCAACAAGGTGCAGCCGCAATTAACCTTCTGTTAACACTTTGGATTACGCGCTCTGACGCCGGCGCCAGACGTGTCGGATATCCGCCCCAGCACCCACAACATCCACAAGGTCGAAACGCGGCGCCTCGTCCAGGCGCGCCACCCCCAGGGCACCGATGCCCGGATAGCCCTCGGCCCCCAGCGCCATGCCCGCGGTGAAGACCTGCAGCTCGTCCACCAGGTCATGCAGCAAGAGCGACGCGGCAAGCTGTCCGCCGCCCTCGCAGAAGACCCGCGTCAGCCCCTCTGACCCCAGCGCGCGCAACATGGCCAGCGGATCGATACGCCCACCAGAGATCTGGCAAGGCAGCAGACGGGCGCCGACCCCCTCCCAGGCGGTCTTCAATTCACTGCGCGCCTCGGGTCCGTGGCAGAGCCAGAGCGGCACGTCACGGGCACTTTGCGCAAGCTGGCTCATCAAGGGCACGTCGATCAGCCGCGAGACGACGACGCGCACCGGTTGGCGCCTGTCGCCAAAGCCGCGCACCGTCAGCTGGGGATCATCGGCCCGCGCGGTGCCCGCGCCGACCATCACCGCGTCATGGCTGGCGCGCAGGGCGTGAACCGCGCGGCGGGCCTCAGGGCCCGTGATCCACTGGCTTTCGCCGGTCGCCGTGGCGATGCGCCCGTCCACCGTCATGGCCAGTTTCAAGGTCACCCAGGGACGTCCCTGGGCGATCCGCAGGAAAAAGCCCGCGTGGTCCGAGAGGGCCTGTTCAGCGCCAACGCCGGTCGTGACCTCGACGCCATGCTGGCGCAGGTAGCCAAAGCCCTGTCCGTCCACCCTTGGGTCGCTGTCGGCGATGGGTGCCACCACACGGGCGATCCCCGCCTTGGCAAGCGCTTCGCAACAGGGCGGCGTCGCGCCATGATGCGCACAGGGTTCCAGGGTGACATAGGCGGTAGCGCCCTGTGCCGCCGCGCCGGCCATCGCCAGTGCCTCGGTTTCCGCATGGGGTCTGCCGCCCGGCGCGGTCCAGCCACGCCCGACGACCCGGCCCTCGCGGACTATGACGCAGCCCACTGCCGGATTCGGCGAGCATTGCCCCATGCCGCGACGGCCCAGCGCCAGCGCATGGGCCATGTGGCGCCGATCGTCGGATATCACTTCTCGGCCTGGGTTTCTGGACGCAGCTCGCTGACGAACTTGTCAAAATCGTCCGCGGCCTGGAAATTCTTGTAGACGCTGGCAAAACGCACATAGGCGACGGTGTCGATCCGGGCGAGCGTCTCCATGACGATTTCGCCGATCATCTTCGACGGGATGTCGGTTTCACCCATGCTTTCCAGCCGCCGCACGATGCCGGAAATCATCTGGTCGATGCGCTCGGGGTCTATCGGGCGTTTCTGCAGCGCAATCCGGATCGAGCGTTCCAGCTTGTCCCGGTCGAAATCCTCGCGCCGTCCGTTCGTCTTGATGACAACGAGATCCCGCAACTGGACCCGCTCGTAGGTGGTGAAACGACCGCCGCAGGCGGGGCAAAACCTGCGCCGCCGGATCGAAACGTGATCCTCTGCCGGGCGTGAGTCCTTCACCTGGGTGTCGATATTTCCGCAAAACGGGCAGCGCATGGGCCCATCCCCTCGTTTTTCTTGGTGTTCCTGCCTCTGGTCATGGGGTTTGCCCCCACTTATCCACAGCCACTATAGGTCAGCCGCCATAATTTGGGTAGAGGGGATTTGACGCCGCTAGATAAAGCCTGCGCTCAGCCCGGGATATGCCAGTGCCGCCCGCGCGCCGTGGTAACATATTCAGGCCAGGGCAGATCGACCGGTGCCGGGTAGTCGGCCAGCGGCGGGATCGGGTTCGCTGCTCGGCGCTCCTCGAACTCTGTCCAGCAGGTTGCGCGCGCGGTTTCGTCCGTCAGCAGGCGCAGCGCCGTGCGCGACAGTACGCGGCCAGCGGTCTGCACGCTCGGGTCGATCAGTTGAGGGATGCCGCCAAGCGCATTCATTGCCCAGGGCGGATAGGGGCCGCCGCGCAGCGCCGGGCGGCCGATGTAGATCCGAGCCGTGGGCGCGTGCCAGCACATGTCGGTGTAATCGTCCGAAGTGCTGTTCAGCTGGGCGGGCGGCAGATCCCGGCGCAGGATCGCCTCTGCCTCTTGAGGTGCGATGAGACGGGTGCATTCGGGGATCAGCGGATCGTCCGTGGCCTCTGCCCCGCAGGCGGTCTGGACCTGACGCGCCAGGTCCAGCGCCTCTGTGCTGTAGTCCGGTGCCCCGACGTCCTGCAGAGCCTCCCAGGCGAGCTCGGCCAGGGCATGGCTGGGCAGACCGGGGCGAGACTTGCTGACCCAGATCTTTTCCACGGTGCAGCCGGTCACCTGCGCCACATGCTCGGCCAGCCGGTCCAACTGGGCGGTGATCTGGTCGGCCATCTGCAGGTCGGGCACACGCATCAGGTACTGCAGGTCGGCCTGCCGTGCGGGGAGGTTGTCCGCCGTCGCCTGCCCCGTCGACAGGATCGCCTCAGACACGGACCAGCCGCCCCGATGCGGCAGCATCGACTCCCGCAGGGAGCGGCCCATCTGATACATCATGACCAGCGCGTCGTTTGCGCCCGGCGCGCGCACGTCGGAATGACTTTGCGGGATCGGCGGCGCCCCGTCACCGCCCTGCATCCAGGTCTGCGGCGCCTCGCAACGAAAGCGGTAGACAAAGGCATAGGCCGCACCGCAATGGGTGTCCCAACGGACGGTGTTGCACAGCGGCAGCATGTAGAACGGATGCCAGGACAGCATCGCCGCCAGCCCGTCATAGTATCCCGCCGCCGCATGTAGCGGTTTCGAGCCGCGCACCTTTTCCGCCGGCTCGCCCGTGATCTGCAATCCGCCCGGGATGCCATGTGCCTGCATCGCCGCCTTGGTGGCCAGGACACCCGCCAGCGCCCCCATGCCAAGGGCCGAATGCGGATCGGTATGGCCAGCGGCCAAGGGGCCCAGGCCCTCGCGCGGGGCCTCCCAGGGCACTGGGGCCTGGCAATTGGCCGGCACCGCGTCGTATTCGGCATACATGCCGATCATCGGGCCATCGCCCTGCGACCAGCGCGCGCAAAAGGCGGTGGGCATCCCGGCCGAGCCTTCTTCGACCTCGAACCCCTCTTCGCGCAGCCGGGCGACGTACCATTCGGCCGAGCGATATTCGCGCCAGGCCGGTTCGCCATAGTCGAAAATCCGTGCGCACCAGGCCGAGAGATCCCCGGCATGGTCCGCGATCCAGCGGTCCGCTGTGTCTTTGCTCACGTTCAGAACTTCCTTGGGTCGGACGCCTCGCGCAGGTAGGCGGGTATGGTCTGCGCCTCCCCCGATAGCAGCAACTGGCCCCGCTCTTCCATCCATTGCTCGATTTCCTCGGGCGTGGGATCGGCCAGCTCGATCCATTCCAGGCACCATTCCATTTCCTGCAACAGCACCTCGTCCGGGATATGCGCCAAGGAAACGTCCGGCTCATTCCAGCGCGGGCCGCCCAGGAAGACGGCGGCATACATGATCTTGGCCTTCTTGGGGGGCGTCCCGTTGACCAGCAGCGCCTCGTAGAACATGCGATGAACCTCGCGCCAGCCGCGCTGGCGATAGGTGGACAGCTCCTCGTTGCCGACACCGCAATAGGCGTCGTGCAGGGCCGCCGCCATCAGGTACTCGCGGCTTTGCCGATCACCGATCAACGGCGCGAAGATCACCGGGATGGTGGCACCGTCGGTCAATGTCTGCGGCGGCGCCGTCCAGGTGTCGCCACTGGCGTCGATGAAGTCGATCTGTGCCCGTGTCGGCAGGAAAGCGTGGTGAAAATTCTCGATGAAGACCGGCTCTCCGGCCATCTGAAGCGGTCCGCCGATGAACCGGCACAGGCGGTCACGGCTTTCAACCTCGAGGCAGGTCGAGGCCTTGGCCGCCGCGCTGCGGGCCAGGTATTCAGGCACACCAATCACCGCCCCGGCCCCGCCTGCGACGAGCAGGAGGCCAACGGCGAAAAGCGCCCGACCTTTCGTCTTGCGTTGCATGAGTTCAATCCCGGTTACGGTCTGGAAAACCTATCAGGTTTGAACCGCAGTCTACCAGCGCGACCCCCCGGAACAATGGCGGAAAACCTCACCCGCCGATGTGGGCCAGAACCTCGCGCCGGTGCGGGGCGTCCCGGTGTTCGAAAAGGTAGATGCCCTGCCAGGTACCCAGCCCCAGCCGCCCCTGCACCACGGGGATGGACAAGCTGACCGGCAAGAGCGCGGCCTTGATATGGGCGGGCATATCGTCCGGCCCCTCGCAGCGGTGGGTCAGGTAGTCCATTTCGGGTGTGTCTGCGCGTGGCACCAATCGGGCGAAATAGGCATCCAGATCGCGCCGCACATCCGGATCGGCGTTTTCCTGGATCAGCAGGCTTGCCGAGGTATGGCGCAGGAACAGGGTGCACAGCCCCTCTTGCGCCCCGACAGCGGCGGCCCATTGCGTCACCTCTTCGGTGAATTCATACAGTCCGGCACCCCCTGTCCGGATGATGAAGCTTGTCTGCGGCATGACCTTCCCCGGCGTAATGACCCGCCTATCTTAGTGACATCCGGCCGCCGGAACCGCAACGGCCCGGCCCGGATCACAGGGAGCCTTGCCATGAACGACCAGACACTGCCGCGCCGGATGACGGCCGCGGATTTCGACCAGGAATTGCTGGACCTCTATGATTTTTACGCCCACGGGCGCATCACCAAGCGCGAGTTTCTGGACCGCGCCGGGAAATTCGCCGTTGGCGGGCTGACCGCGGCCGCGCTGCTGAACATGCTATCACCGAACTATGCCCTGGCCGAGCAGGTCAGTTTCAACGACCCCGACATCACCCCGGAATACATCGAGTACCCGTCGCCAAACGGGCACGGGTCGGTGCGCGGCTACCTGGTAAAACCGGCCAATGCCACCGGCCCGCTGCCAGCGGTGGTCGTCGTACATGAGAACCGCGGGTTGAACCCTTATATCGAAGATGTTGCGCGCCGGGTGGCCAAGGCCGGATTCATCGCCCTCGCGCCGGACGGACTGTCCAGCGTCGGCGGCTATCCGGGCAATGACGCCGACGGGCGCGAGCTGCAGCGCACGGTGGACCGCGAGAAATTGATGAACGACTTTTTCGCTGCCTATGAATTCATGGCCAGTCACGATGACACCACGGGCAAGGTCGGCTGCGTCGGGTTTTGCTACGGTGGCGGCGTCTGCAATGCGCTGGCTGTGGCCTACCCGGAGCTGGGCGCCTCCGTCCCGTTCTACGGTCGGCAGGCGGCTGTCGAGGACGTCCCGCGGATCCAGGCGCCGCTCTTGCTGCACTATGCCGAACTGGACGAGCGCATCAACGAAGGCTGGCCCGCCTACGAGGCCGCGCTACAGGAACACGGCAAGACCTATACCGCCCATATCTACCCCGGCGTGAACCACGGTTTTCACAATGACTCGACCCCGCGCTACGACGAGGCAGCTGCGGAATTGGCCTGGGAGCGCACCATAGCCTTCTTCAACGCGCATCTGACGACCTGAAGAGAGCGGGCCGGAAGCCGACCTTGGCGCCGGCCCGATTAACCCGTCAACGCGGCCTGCAGCCAGCTTCGACTGGACGGCATCGCCAAAAGCACCGCCAAAGCCATGTGCAGCATGCAGATCGCGTTCAGCACGAAGGCGAAAGGTTGCTTGTTCGTCTTGTGACGGAATACCCGCTGGCCGATCTTGGCACCGATGGAGCCTCCAACAGCTGCGAACGTCAGCAGGGTTCTCTCTGACACGCGCCAGCGACCGCGTCGTGCGCGCGTCTTGTCCAATCCGAAGAGGCAGAACGCAAGCAGGTTCAAAAGTAAAAACGGGCCGAGAAGACCCTGAACAGAGCCCACTGCCCCAGTCATTGCGTCGAGGTTCATACCGTCCCGGTTTGACTTCAGTCGAACAGTCGAATGCCCATTTGGTCAATCATCTGTTTCGCTTTCCGGACAGAGGCCTCTTCGGCCTCATCCCGATCGCGGATCATGTCCGCACGGATCAACTGGTGCGTCCGGGGTTCACCGTTCACCTCGCCTTCGATCAGGGCACCAATGCGAAATTGGCCACCTTCCGCCGCCGGTTGCGGCGTGATCCGAAAGCCTTCGTACTCCACAGTCTGAGCGGCGGGCGTTTCCGCCCCGCCGCCATTGCCGCCAAACAGTCTTTTCAGCAGCGACATACGCCTACTGGTCCAGGAAGCTGCGCAGCTTGCGCGAGCGCGACGGGTGTTTGAGCTTGCGCAGCGCCTTCGCCTCGATCTGGCGGATCCGTTCCCGCGTCACGCTGAATTGCTGGCCCACTTCCTCCAGCGTGTGATCGGTGTTCATGCCGATGCCAAAGCGCATACGCAGCACCCGTTCCTCTCGCGGCGTCAGCGAGGACAGCACGCGGGTCGTAGTTTCCTTCAGGTTTTCCTGAATGGCGGAATCCAGCGGCAGAATCGCGTTCTTGTCCTCGATGAAATCGCCCAGCTGGCTGTCTTCCTCGTCGCCGATCGGCGTTTCGAGAGAGATCGGTTCCTTGGCGATCTTCATCACCTTGCGGACCTTTTCCAGCGGCATCTGCAGCTTTTCGGCCAGCTCTTCCGGTGTCGGCTCGCGGCCGATCTCATGCAGCATCTGGCGGCCGGTGCGGACCAGCTTGTTGATCGTCTCGATCATGTGGACCGGAATACGGATCGTGCGGGCCTGGTCGGCGATGGACCGGGTGATCGCCTGACGGATCCACCAGGTCGCGTAGGTCGAGAACTTGTAACCGCGGCGGTACTCGAACTTGTCCACGGCCTTCATCAGGCCGATGTTGCCTTCCTGAATGAGATCAAGGAATTGCAGCCCGCGGTTGGTGTATTTCTTGGCGATGGAAATCACGAGCCGCAGGTTGGCCTCGACCATCTCTTTCTTGGCCTGCCGCGCTTCCTTTTCGCCCTTTTGCACCTGGTTCACGATGCGGCGGAATTCGCTGATGTCCAGACCGACGTACTGGCCGACCTGTGCCATGTCCGCGCGCAGTTCCTCGACCTTGTCCGAGGACCGGTCGATGAACATCTGCCAGCCGCGTCCGGATTTCTGCGACATGCGCTCCATCCAGTTGGGGTCCAGCTCGTGGCCACGGTATTCCTCGACGAATTCGCGACGGTTGATGCGGGCCTGGTCGGCCAGCTTCACCATCGCGCTGTCGATCGACATGATGCGCTTGTTGATCCCGTACAGCTGGTCGATCAGCGCCTCGATCCGGTTGTTGTGCAGGTGAAGACCGTTCACCAGCTCGACAATCTCCGAACGCAGCTTTTGATAGCGCGCCTCGTCGTCGGCTGAGAAAGAGCCGTCCTCGTTCAGGGTCGCCGAGATCCGGCTGTCCTGCATCTCGGCCAGTTCCTCGTAGTCGCGGGCGATACGGTCGAGCGTTTCCAGCACGCGCGGCTTGAGCGCGGTTTCCATCGCTGCAAGCGACATGTTCGCCTGCTCGTCGTCGTCGTCGTCGTCTTCCTTGGCGATGGGGTTGCCGTCGGCGTCGTACTCCGGCTCATCGCTCTTGGGCTTGGCCGAATTTTCGACGTTCCCGGTATCGACCACCGGTTCTTCGACCTCTCCATCCTCGCCCATCTGGCCCGAGAAGGTGGTTTCAAGGTCGATCACGTCGCGCAGCAGAATGTCCTCGGACAGAAGTTCGTCGCGCCAGATCGTGATCGCCTGAAAGGTCAGAGGGCTCTCGCAGAGGCCCAGGATCATCGTGTTCCGGCCCGCCTCAATGCGCTTGGCAATGGCGATTTCGCCCTCGCGGCTCAGCAGTTCGACGCTGCCCATCTCGCGCAGGTACATGCGCACGGGGTCGTCCGTCCGGTCGAGCTTTTCCTGCCCGCCCGAAGACAGCGCAACCTCGCCGGCCTTCTTGGTCTCGACCAGTTCGGTCGACCCCTTGTTGTCGTCCTCTTCCTGTTCTTCTTCCTCGGTGACCTGGATGCCCATTTCAGAGAGCATCGACATCACATCCTCGATCTGGTCGGACGAGACCTGATCGGGCGGCAGAACCTGGTTGAGTTGATCGTAGGTGATGTAACCGCGCTCGCGCGCTTCGGCGATCATCTTCTTGACCGCCGCCTGGCTCATGTCGAGGCTGATTTCCTCTTCCTGATCTTCGGACTTTACGTCTTCGTTGTCCTTGGCTGCCATGCGGCTCTCCTGATGAGGGGCTCGGGAACGGGGGGCGATTCGATAAACCGACTCATTAGCGCGATTCGGTGATTCGCACACCCGTCTAACCATATTTCTTTACCAGTTCGTCACCAATTCGCTGCTTATTTGCGGCTTTTGTCGAAGCGAATCTGTGACAGGAGCGAATCAAACGCACTGCGTTCCTCGCGGTCGATCGGGGCCCCGTTGGGGCCAATGTCATATTCGGCGTCATCCTCGTCGCGACGGCGTCCGGCCTGTGCGCGCACGCGCGCGGCCTCTGCCAGGCGCCAGGTCAGCGCCTCGTCGGCCCGCGCCTCGAGGTCTTCCTGGGCTTCCTTCAATTCCAGCTTCCAGCCGTCCTGCGCGGCCAGCTTGGCCAGTTCCTCTGCAACCGTCAGCCGGGCAAGCTCGGCGTTTCCGGGTGCCCGGATACAGGGCACCACGGCCACATGGCGTCCGGACCGCAGGTTTTCAAGGGCTTCGGGGCCAAGCGCGGCCTCGACCACGTCCAGCATTCCGTCGCTGTCACCCAGACCACGCAAGATCGCGTCGCGCAGGGCGGCCAGTTCGCCGTCGGCACAGGCCATGTCCTCCAGCTGGCCCTCGAAATCCTCGGCAATCTCGGGCGCAGACAGGATTGCCGCCAGGATCACCTCCTGGCGCAACCGCCGCTCGCCCTCTTCTCCGCCAGAGGCCAGCAGCGATGCCTTGGCACCCGGGGTCGGCACGGCGGGAGCCTGCTGTTGGAAACGCCCCCCACCCCGAAACGGACGGTCTGGCCGGGGCGGTCGTGCCGGGCGGAAGGCGTGGTAGCGCAATTCCTTGAGCGCCTCGCCGTAGTGATGGCGCAACGTGGGGTCCTGGATCTTGCCGATCCGGCTCCGCAGTGCCTTGTCCAGCGCGGCACGGCGCTCGGGACTGTCCAGCACCAGCCCGTCGGTTTCCTGCCGCCAGAGCAGTTGCACCATCGGCAAAGCCCCTTCCAGCACCTTGGCCAAGGCCTCTGGCCCCTCGGCACGCAACAGATCGTCGGGGTCCTTGCCCTCGGGCATGATGGCAAAGCGCAGTCCCTTGCCCGCCTCCAGCAGCGGCAGGGCCAGGTCGATGACCCGATAGGCCGCGTTCAGGCCCGCCTTGTCCCCGTCCAGCGCGATCACCGGCTCGTTGGAGACCCGCCACATCTGCTGAAGCTGCGGTTCGGTCACGGCGGTGCCCAGCGGAGCGACAGAAGCTGTGAACCCCGCCTCGCTCAGCGCGATCACGTCCATATAGCCCTCGGCCACGATCAGCCGCTGCCCCCGGCCCGCTGCCTCGCGGGCTGGCTTGAGGTTGAACAGGTTGCGCGACTTGTCGAACAGCTCGGTTTCCGGCGAGTTGAGGTATTTCGCGTTGTCGTTCGGATCCATCGCCCGCCCGCCAAAGGCGATGGCCCGCCCCCGCCCGTCGCGGATCGGGAACATGATGCGGTTGCGAAAGACGTCATAGGGCGCGCGCCCCTTGTCAGAGGCACGGACCAGTCCGGCCCCCAGCAGCAGGTCGACCTCGACACCCCGTCCCGTCAGCGCCTGGCGCAGGTTCTCCCATCCGGGCGGGGCAAAGCCGATTTCCCAGCGTTCAAGCGCCGCCTCGTCCAGGCCCCGCCGCGCCAGGTAGGCGCGCGCTTCGGCCCCTGCCCCGGTCTTGAGCTGCAGACGGAAGAACCCCACCGCCTGCTCCATGACCTCGCTCAGCAGGGTCCGGCGGTCCGCCTTTTCCTGAGCACGCGGATCCTGCTTGGGCACTTCCATCCCGGCCTCCTGGGCCAGGATCTCGATCGCCTCAATGAAGCTGACATTCTCTGTCTCGCGAACAAAGGAAATCGCGTCTCCCTTGGCGTGACAGCCAAAGCAATAGTAATAGCCCTTGCGGTCATCCACATGAAAAGACGCGGTTTTCTCATGATGAAAGGGACAAGGCGCCCAGAGGTCGCCCTTGCCCTGGTTCGATTTCCGATTGTCCCACAACACCTTGCGGCCCACCACCTGCGAAAGGCTGGTGCGGTTGCGCAACTCGTCAAGGAATCCGGGGGGGAGGCTCATGCCTCTCAATATCGTTCAGCGATGCCCGGAAGCAAGGGCTCTCAACCGGCGATCAGAGTGCCTCACATTGGGCACGCGCGGCCTTGCCCACGTCGGGGGTCAGCTGCGCCTCTGGCAGCAGAAAGATGAAATCCACCAGCTGCCCGGCAGCATCCTTGCCCATTTCCCGGGTCATGGTGCGGCGCACCTTTGACTTGCTGTCTCCGTCCAGGCGGGCCTGTACTGCCGTGTTGAACCAGGTCTCTGTCTGGACGCATTTGTCGGCGTCCTGCGCCACGGCGGTGGACGCTCCGAACCCGAGAACAGCGATCATGACCAATGCGCGCATGGCGGTATCCTTTCTGCCAGACTGAACTGGGTTCTAGCCCGCGGCCCGCCGCCCGGCAACCGAGGCCATGACATCGGCAATTTCATGCGCAAGCGTCCGTGCCATCGATCGGAAGCACATGATCTGCAGGCCCTCGGCCCGGCGGCTGATCGAGACCGTCATGTGCTGGCAGAGCGTCCGCGCCGCGGAACCTTCGGGAAAAGCGGCGGGGCGCAGGTCGATGGGGACAAGGCGGGCCAGCACGTCTTCGGTATCCTCACCGGCCAGCAGGACAACCGCCCAGGCATCGGATTGGTCCGTCATGGCGGCATGGTCTGCCAGCGCTGGATCCGGGTCGGGCCCCATCAGGAACGCCTGGTCTCTTGCCGTCCAGAGACAGGTCGCGCCCTCGGTCTGGGTCACCCTGCCCGGCGCAGGAAACCCAAGCCCATGTGCGCGCTCCAACGCCGCAGAGAGCGCCGCCCCCTGCCCCCCGAACGGCATCAGAGAAGTGATCCGCCCCGGGTCCAGTTCGCTCAGCGTCACACTGCCCTTGCGCAGCGGCAACAGCCCACTGCAGGGCGTCAGAGCCGTCAGATCAACCACGCAACCGCCCTCCATCCTCGTCAAAGGCCACCGGATCGGTCACGATACAGGTCTCTTCGATGCCTCGGACATGATCCACCATCCTGATCTCCTCGCCATGCCGCGCGCGTCCGTTCCTGAGAAATCCCAGCCCCAGGAAAGTGCCCAAGGACGGCGAGAACCCGACCGAGGTGATATAGCCCAAATCGTTGACCCGCACCGCATCGGCCCCCTTGTCGAAAAGATGCGCCCCGGCAGTCAGCTCGCGCCCCGTGGTCACCGGCCTCAGGCCCACCAACTGTTCGCGGTCATCCTCGACCATGCCCGGGCGCGCGGCCAGCGCCTTGCCGATACAGTCCTTCCTGGCCGAGACCATGCGCGCAAAGCCGATGTCAAAGGCGGTCGTGCGTCCGTGGATCTCGGCATGGGTGATGTGGCCCTTCTCGATCCGCAACACGTTCAGGGCCTCCATCCCGTAGGGCCCGCCGCCCAGAGTTTCGGCCCGGCCCAGCAGTACCTCGAAAAGGCTGGCGCCGTAACGCGCGGGCACTGCGATCTCATAGGCATGTTCGCCGGAAAAGCTGATCCGGAACAGCCGCGCCGCCAGGCCACCGATACTGACCGGACCGCATTGCATGAAAGGAAAGCTGCCGTCATCGATCGGATGGTCCAAGAGCCCGTTCAGCAACTCGCGCGACTTTGGTCCGGCCACGGCAAACTGGGCCCATTGCTCGGTGACCGAGATGAACCGAACATCCATCGCGCCACAGTAGGCCTGCCGCACCCAGTCAAGATGTTTCATCACCTCGCCCGCGGCGGCGGTGGTCGTGGTCATGACCCACTGGTTTTCCGTGAGCCGAGCGGTGGTGCCGTCGTCCATCACATGCCCGTCCTCACGCAGCATCAGCCCGTAACGCACGCGCCCCGGCTTCAGCGTCGAGAAGGTGTTGGTATAGACAAAATCGAGGAATGCACCCACGTCGCGCCCCTGCAGGTCGATCTTGCCCAGGGTCGAGACATCGCAGATGCCCACGCTCTCACGCACCATCTTCACCTCGCGGTCGCAGGCTTCGCGCCATGTCTTTTCGCCCGGTTGCGGGAAATAGGAGGGACGATACCAAAGCCCCGCCTCCACCATCGGTGCGCCGCGCGCCACGCTGGCCTCGTGCGAGGTGGTGAACCGCTGCGGGGCGAACCCCTTGCCCTGCGACCCGGCCCCCATCGCGGCAATGGAAACCGGCACATAGGGCGGGCGAAAGGTTGTCGTCCCCGTCTCGGGAATGTCGCGGCCCGTGGCGTCCGCAAGGATCGCCAAAGCCTGCACGTTCGAGCTCTTGCCCTGGTCGGTGGCCATGCCCTGCGTCGTGTAACGCTTCATGTGCTCAACGCTGCGATAGTTCTCGCGCGCAGCCTGCTTGACGTCCTTCACGGTCACGTCGTTCTGAAAATCCAGCCAGGCGCGGCCCTTGCCCGGCACCGCCCAGAGACGGCGCACATGGTATTCGGCATCCTCCGCCGCCGGGATCACCGGCAGTTCGCCGCTGAATCCCAGCGCCTGCGCCGCCTCCCGCCCTGCCTCGGCGCCTTCGCGCAGGCAGGCCAAGGTAGAAAAGGTGCCGCGCGCGGCCCCGGCCACGGTCATCCCTGGCACCGCGCCCTCGCGCGGGACAAAACCCGCGATGCGGTCGTCCCAGACGGGTCGCCCGTTCAGATGGCAGGTCAGGCTCACGGCAGGGTTCCAGCCGCCCGAAACGCCCAGCGCATCGGCCTGCACCCGCTTGAACGCGCCCTGCGGCCCGATCAGGTCCACGGCCTCTAGCCCCTTGGCGCCATGCGCCCGCGCAACCTGCCAGCCCGGGTAGAACGGCACGTCCCCCGCCATGTTTTCCGCGTCGTGGCGACTGTCGACCAGAGCCACGACCTCCAGCCCTGCCAGATGCATGTCCCGCGCCGTCCGATGCGCGTCATCGTTGTTGCCAAAGACCGCCACGCGGCGCCCCGGCGCCACGCCCCAGCGGTTCAGATAAGCGCGCAACGCCCCCGCCATCATCACGCCGGGCCGGTCGTTATCGCGAAAGGCGATGTGCCGCTCCAGCGCGCCGGAGCACAGTACCGCGCGCCTTGCCGCGATCCGCCAGAAACACTCGATGGGTGCATCGCCCGGACCGGCCAGGTGCTGCGCGACCCGTTCCAGCGCCCCAAAAGTGCCGCCATCGTAGGCGCCGGTCACGGTGGTGCGCGGCATCAGGCGGACGTTTTCCATCGTCGCCAGTTCTCCGGCCAGGGCGGTGGCCCATGTCGCGCCCGGATCGCCATCGACAGTCTCGTCCTCGGCCTGCAACCTCCCGCCGAAACAGCAATCCTCGGAGGCTAGGATCACCTCCGCCCCGGCCCGCGCCGCCGTCAGCGCCGCCATCAGACCCGCAGGCCCGCCACCGATCACCAGCACGTCGCAGAAGGCATAGGCCTTTTCATAACGGTCAGCATTGGGTTTGCCCGACAACGCCCCCAGCCCGGCGGCCCGCCGGATCATCGGTTCGTAAAGCTTTTCCCAGAAGCTCTTGGGCCACATGAAAGTCTTGTAATAGAACCCGGCCCCAAAGAAGGGCGCAGCCAGGTCGTTGACTCCCAGCACGTCGAAATCGAGCGAGGGCCAGCGGTTCTGGCTGACCGCCTCCAGCCCCTCGTAAAGCTCCTGCACGGTGGCACGGGTGTTCGGATCGGCCGCTGCGCCGCTGCGCACCGTGACCAGCGCGTTGGGTTCCTCGGACCCGGCAGTCAGCACCCCGCGCGGGCGGTGGTACTTGAAGCTGCGCCCCACCAGGCGCACGTCCGCCCCCATCAACGCCGAGGCCAGCGTATCCCCGGCAAACCCGCCGAAAGCCTTGCCGTCAAAGGTGAAATTCACCGGGCGGTTGCGATCCACCCGGCCTTTGCCGTCAATCCGCATCGACACGCTCCACCAGATCGACCGAAAACACCTCATGCGTGACCGTGTCACGCTCCACCACGAGCCACGATGTGCACCCGACCTCGTGATACCAAAGCTCGCGCGTGCGCCCTGCCGGGTTGTCGCGCAGGTGCAGCCAGTCGGCCCAGTCCTGCACAGGCGCGGTGGGATCGGGCCGCGCCAGCATCGCGGCATCGCCCTGGTAGTAGAACTCGCGCCGGTCACGGTCGCCGCATATGGGACAGGTCAATCGCATGGCGTCACATCCCCGAACAATCAGAGGCGTCTGCGCGGTAGAGCCGGTAGCTGACCCATTGGCCGGGGACCTCGGCCATGTCCATCACGCCCCCGCATTCACCGGTATTGCCGACCACCATGTACCGCGTCCGGAGCACCATGCCCTGTGCATCCTGCTTCGTGACTTCCATCCGGCCACCGTCGCATTCGACCTGGCAGAGCGGCGCGCCACTCTCGGTGCCGCAGATCAGGAACTGCTGCAACCGCGCGCCAACCCAGGGCGCCCCCCGCGCATGGCCCTGGTTGGCGGGCACCACCTCGATCCGCGCCTCGCGCGCGACCTCGGTCATCCAGGGCCCAACCCAAAGCCGCACTGCCCGCACGACCTGTGCCGGCTGGTCCCGCAAATGCGCGTCGGTATAGAACCGCGTGTAGCAGCCCGGGCGGATGTCCTCGGCCGTCACCGGCGCCGCCGCAAGGGCGACCATCCCCGCCAGCGCGATCCCTTGCAGCTTCTTCTTGGCCAAAATACCCATCATCCGCCCTTTCGATCCGCGCCTAGTGCAGGTTGTGCTGCGCGCCCGTCCCTTCTTCGTCCATGATCCCGCGCCCGGTGCTGAACCGGTCCAGCCGGAACCGCGCTGCCGGGTCGTGGTGCCGATCCTGCGCGATCAGATGCGCAAAGGAAAATCCCGAGCCCGGCACCGCCTTGAACCCGCCGTAACACCAGCCGCAATTCAGGTAGAGGCCATCGATCCCGGTCCTGTCGATGATGGGCGAGCCGTCTGGCGACATGTCCATGATCCCGCCCCAGGATCGCAGAACCCGCGCCTTGCCGATCATCGGCATCAGTGTCATCGCCGCCTCCATCACGTGTTCCTGCATCGGCAGATTGCCCCGCGCCGCGTAAGACGCGTAGAAATCCAGGTCGCCGCCAAAAACCAGCCCGCCCTTGTCGGACTGGCTGATATAGAAATGTCCCATGCCGAAGGTCACGACATGGTCGATACAGGGTTTCAGCCCCTCCGTGACAAAGGCCTGCAGGACATGGCTTTCGAT
>NZ_JARAMO010000031.1:0-39199 GCF_028807275.1 Mameliella sp. AT18 | reverse complement strand
TTCATCCCGAAGTTCGGGCCAAGCGAGGCCTCGCGAATGCAGATCATCGCCTTCTTGCCGATCTTGTTCAGGCCGTCGCCCAGACCGACCGTGGTGGTGGTCTTGCCTTCACCCGCCGGCGTCGGGTTGATGGCGGTGACGAGGATCAGCTTGCCATCGGGGCGCTCCTGGACGCTGTCGATGAAGGCCTGGCTGATCTTGGCCTTGTCATGGCCGTAGGGCAGCAGGTGCTCACCCGGAATGTTCAGCGCATCCCCGATCTGCTGGATCGGCTTCTTGTTGGCCTCGCGGGCGATTTCGATGTCGGACTTGAATGCCATCTTGGTGCTGTCCCTGTTGCGGATGGTTTCGCGATGGCCCAGCCATAGCGATGTGCCGGACCGCCTGTGAAAGCGAATCCGACCTTTTCTTGCGTAACTGCGGCGAAGGTTGCCCGCGTCAGCAGCCATGTGCCGCTGATCGGAAACCCCAGGCTCCGACGGGGCGGATGGTGATCCCGCTGCGCCTATAGATCACTGCTGCACGGGCGCAGAGCAACACGAACTTTCGTATCGGAAACTTCGCTCTCAATTCGTGGAATTCGGCCAAGATCGGCCCGGCTTCAGCCCTCGGGCTGCCAGGCGCGCTGATCGGGGATGTGCAAGCGCAGGACATCGCCGATCGCCACACTGCCCTCTCGGGCGACAGAGGCGGTCACGCCGCGCCGTCCCGCGGCGGCGGGCTTGAAGCCGCGCCCCTTGCCCGGTGCCACTGCCTCGATGCTCTTGGCGGGAAACTGGCAAGGCCGGTTCTGCATGTCCACGGTCAGCGTCGCCCCCGAAGGCGCCTGCAGCCTGGATGATGGCGGGACAAAGCTGAAATCCGGCAATCCGCTGAGAACCATAGAGGCACCCAGCCGCGCCGGGTCAATCGCCTCCACCCCGATCAGGTTGGCGATCTCGGCCAGCTCCTCGGCGCTGATGATGCTCAGTTGACGTTCGTTCCGGATTTCCGTGCCCTTGGGATACTGTGATTTGACACGCGTACAGGAAGACCGCGTCGCCCCGCCGTGGAACGATCCCGCCACGCCGGCAAAGGTCAGGTCCAGCCGCTCTCGCGGTTCGGACAGCAGTTCGACACGGTCGGCATTCGTCACGACCCCCAACCATGTGACGGTTGCTGTGTAATCAGTGGGTTTGAGCGCGGGCATAGGGGCCTTTCTAGGGGGCGGGAACGGATCGCCCTTCACGGGTCAGGGTAAAGAACATGCGCCTCAGGGGGAACAACGCGCCCCCATCGGCGGACAACGGGTAGGCCTTGGGAATCAGTTCGTCATAAGCGGCCACCAGCCTGGCGCGGGCCGTTTCGGGCATGGCCCGCAGGATGGGCCGGGCATAGGTCGCCTCTGTAAACCGGCGTACCGGATGCCCTTCATCGCAGGGCGGAAGCTTCTGGAAATACTCCGTCTCCCAGAGGCTGATTTCTCCCAGGCCTTCAAGCAGGTGATAATACTGCGCCGGTTTCAACACCTCGGGCAGGTGCACGTCCTGAAGCTGCCCGGGGCAGAGTTCCTCGGCCAGAGTGCGCCACAACCGGTGCGAGGGCGCGTTGTTCTGATGCGGCACCTGAACGGCCAGCACTCCGCCGGGGACCAGGCTGTCAACAAGGTCGGGCAGGATGGCCTCGTGACCGTCGATCCAGTGCAGAGCAGCATTGGAGAATATCAGTGCAGGCGCCTTTTTCGGTCGCCATTCCGCGATGTCTCTCTCGTCCAAGCGGTCATAAACCCCCTGCCCCCTTGCCTGTTCCAGCATCGCCGGAGAACTGTCGACTCCGATCAGCCTGGCGCCAGTCGTCTTGCAGAACCGCAGGTGAAGGTCGGGCGCCACGTCCCCGGCCCCACAGCCAAGGTCCACAACGTCGCCCACCGGCAATGGCCCGAGCCGCGCCAAGAGATCCAGCGCGGGCAGCAAACGATAACCCCGGAACCTGTGGTAGGTCCCGGGGTCCCAATCGTCTTCTGTCTTCCCGGTCGTCATGCCGAGGGCTCAGGCTCCAGTCCGCCGTCGCCCGAGGGTTTGGACTTGGGCTTGGTCTTGGGGATCGCGGTTAGCGAGGGCTTATCCTCGACCGCGCCTGAGCCGCCGTCGTCGTCGCCCGCATGGGGCGGATCGCCCCGCATCACGCGCTTGATCTCTTCGCCGGTCAGGGTTTCGTATTCCAGCAGCCCTTTCGCCAGGCGCTCCCACTCGTCCTTGCGGTCGGTCAGGATCTGGTAGGCACGTTCATAGGCTTCCTGGATGAAGCGCTTGACCTCGTCCTCGATCAGTTCCTTGGTATGCGCCGACACCGACAGACCCGCGGTATTGCCCTGGTAGCCCTCGTGCGCCTCGGCATAGTCGATGTTGCCGACCTTGTCGGACATGCCCCAGCGCAGCACCATCGCACGGGCCAGCGCGCTGGCCTGCTGGATGTCACCAGCCGGACCGTTCGAGACGTTGGGCTCGCCGTACTTGATGATCTCGGCGGCCTTGCCGGCCATCGTCATCGCCATCTTTTCCTCGCACTCGGACTTGTGCCAGTTCAGACGGTCGATTTCCGGCAGGCTGACCACCATGCCCAGCGCGCCGCCGCGCGGGATGATCGTCGCCTTGTAGACCGGGTCGCATTGCGGCAGGGCCAGCCCGACCACCGCGTGACCGGCCTCGTGGTAGGCGGTCTTTTCCTTCTGGTCGTCGGTCAGGACCATGCTGCGCCGCTCGGCGCCCATCATGACCTTGTCCTTGGCGTTCTCGAAGTCTTCCATCGTCACGAAACGGCGACCGACACGCGCCGCCATCAGCGCCGCCTCGTTCACGAGGTTGGCAAGGTCAGCGCCCGAGAAACCGGGCGTACCGCGCGCGATGATGCGCAGATCGACGTCCGGGCCCAGCGGGGTCTTGCGGGCGTGCACGCCAAGGATCTTTTCGCGGCCCTTGATGTCGGGGTTCGGCACCGTCACCTGGCGGTCGAAACGGCCCGGGCGCAGCAGCGCCGGGTCCAGAACATCGCGCCGGTTGGTGGCGGCCACGATGATGACGCCTTCGTTCGCCTCGAAACCGTCCATCTCGACCAGCAACTGGTTGAGTGTCTGTTCACGTTCGTCGTTGCCACCGCCATAGCCCTGGCCACGGGCACGGCCCACGGCGTCGATTTCGTCGATGAAGACGATACAGGGCGCGTTCTTTTTCGCCTGCTCGAACATGTCGCGGACACGGCTGGCGCCCACCCCGACGAACATCTCGACGAAGTCGGAACCGGAGATGGTGAAGAACGGCACGCCCGCCTCGCCCGCGATCGCACGCGCCAGAAGCGTTTTACCAGTACCCGGAGGGCCGACCAGCAGCGCACCCTTGGGGATCTTGCCGCCCAGGCGGCTGAATTTCTGCGGGTTGCGCAGGAATTCGACGATCTCTTCAAGTTCCTCCTTGGCCTCGTCGATGCCCGCCACATCATCAAAGGTCACGCGGCCATGTTTCTCAGTCAACAGCTTGGCCTTGGACTTGCCAAAGCCCATCGCGCCGCCTTTGCCGCCGCCCTGCATCCGGTTCATGAAGTAGATCCAGACACCGATCAGCAAGAGGAAGGGCAGAAGAGACAGCAGGAAGGACTGGAAGCCCGACTGTTCCTGTGCCTCGGCCTTGACCGGAATATTATTGTCCAACAGCAGGTTGGTCAGTTCCGCATCCTCGGGCTTGATGGTGACATAGTCCTGCCCCTCGTTGGTGCGATAGCGCACCTGTTCGCCGTCGATGGTCACAGAGCTGACGTTCTGCGTCTCGACCGCGCGGACGAAATCGGAATACCCGACTTCGCGGCTCTGCAGCGTGGTGCCGCCGCCCGAGAACAGGTTGAAGAGCGCCAGGATCAGGAGGAACAGAACGACCCAGAAGGCGATGTTTCTTGCGTTACCCAAGGGGGGAACTCCTTTGTAAGCTTTGCAGGCTCATAGCACAGCGAGTTGCAGTGTAACATAGAGATCGGCGCCCCGGCTTCAATGCGAGAGCAGGAAGTCGCGGAACACCCCGGCGCGGCACAGGCGCGCAGTATTGCCGGGGCCGACACCCAGGGCATCGCAGGCCAGCAATGTGTCATCCTGCCAGATCGACGGCAGGGACAAGGCGGCGCGAAACGGCGGAGCGCATGGCGGCGTCTCGGCAACCTGCCGCCAGCCGTCCTCTCCCAGGGCGCGGATCGTGCGTCCTGCGTGGTCGGGCGTCGTGACCTGCCACCGTCCGTCCCACGTGACACCCGGGGCGATGGCTGTCGCCTCGGCAACCGCAGCCGCCTCGCGGAACATCAGCACCCGGCCCCGGTGGTGGATCACCTCACAGCCGTGCAGCGTTCCGCCGCCCCCACTGACCAGCCGGTCACGCAGCCCTTCCAATGCCTCGGCCCGGGGCGCGTAGTCGGCGCCGGACACAAAGCGCAGCATGGCCGACAGCAGGCGCCGCTGCGTGGCCGGTTCGACCTGTTCGTGCCAATCCGGCGCCAGCGTCAGCCCGCCCCAGCCGGTCTGTGTGCCAACCCCGTCCCAGATCGTCGCGGCGCGCATGGCAAGGGCCAAACGATCATCGCGCAGACGGGCCGCCGTGTCGGCCAGCGTTTCGGCGCCCAGCCCTTCGGCCTGCAAGTCCGCCAACAGGCGCCGCATCCGCACCCGCCCATAGGCCGGATCATCATTCGACGGATCCTCGACCCAGCGCCCTTTGAGGACCGTCAGGTAATGGCGCAACTCGGTGCGGCCCATCTCCAGGCAAGGACGCAGGATCTGCATGCCGCCCACATGGCGCCGGGCCGACATGGCCGACAGGCCGTCCACGCCAGAGCCACGCGCCAGGCGCATCAGGAATGTCTCGGCCACGTCGTCACGCGTGTGGGCCATCAGCACGTGGGACAGGGATCCGCGCCATGCGTCGATCAGCGCCAGCCGACCACGCCGCGCCGCGTCCATCTTGTTGCCGGTGCCGTCCCAGTGCCAGCGCAGCGTTGTATGGGGCCAGCCAAGCTCCGCACATTCCCGGGCTACCATCGCCGCCTCATCCGCGGATTCGGGCCGCAGCCCGTGGTCCACCGTCACCACGCGAAGGCGCACACCCCAGACATGGCTCCAGTTATGCGCAAGCGTCAGCATCGCCATGCTGTCGCCGCCCCCAGAGACGGCCAAGCCGATTTCAGAAGGGAAATTCGGGCCAAGCAACTGGCCCATCGCCTCGGCAAACCGCTGGTCGAGGCTCACCGTCTTACTGGCACCCAAGGCTCTGGCGGCTGGCGGTCGCGCGGGACACCGCGTCCGAACCGGGATAGCGCAACGCGACCTCGCCCAAGGTGATGCAGGCCTCGCTTACCGACCCCAGCGCCCCAAGCGCGTCGCCCAGGCGCCACAGCGCCTCGGGCGCGACCTTGGCATCCGGAAAGCCCGAATAGGCCGACAGGTAGCGTCGCGCGGCCTCGCGCGTGTCCCCCTGCGCCTCCAGCGCGCGGCCCTCGCCGATCAGGGCCGCAGGTTCCAGCGGTCCCATCGGGTAGGTTTCGCGGAACTGGGCAAAGAGCATCTCGGCGCCTGCGTAATCGCCCTCGTCCAGGGCCTCTAGTGCGGCACGGAAATCCGCCTCTTCGCTGATCGCCAGTTCTCCGTCGAAGGGCAGCGCATCCGTGGCCGGGGGCGGCGCGGGCTGCGCCGCGACCGGCGCCGGGCCGACATCACCGCCCAAGGGGTCCGTCTCGCTCAGGCGGCCAATATCACAGTCGGGTTCCAGCTCGCAGATGCGGAACTTCAGGTCGCCGATACGGTTCGTGCCGTCCCTGACAACCTGCCCGATACGGAACTCCAGCTCCTCGGTTTTGGCAGTCAAGCGCTGCAGCTCGCTCTCGATCGCGGTGATCCGGTCCAGCGCGGACCCGCCAACCGCGACAGAGGGCGCCCCCGTGGTGTTCAGCTCAGCCCGCAGCTTGCGCAATTCGACCGTCAGGACGGCAAGGTCCTGCTTGACGTCGGCCAGCGTTTCGCCCTGCTGGGCCGCCGCCATACCGCCTGCCAGCAGGCAGGCACCGAACACCACCGCGCGCAGCATGTCTTACCCTGTCAGGCTGCTGACCGAGATCACGGTCACGGCGCGGCGATTCTTGGCATAGCAGGCCTCTTCCGAGCAGATCTCGAGCGGGCGTTCCTTGCCATAGCTGACGAATTTCAGACGGCTTTGCGGGATGCCCTTGGCCACCAGGTATTCCATCACCGCGTTGGCACGGCGGGCGCCCAGCGCAAGGTTGTATTCCCGCGTGCCCTGCTCATCCGCATGGCCCTCGATGATGGCCAGGTAGTCGGGGTTGTCCATCAGCCACTTGGCCTGACCGTCCAGCACCACGCGCGCCTCCGCCGACAGGGTCGACTGGTCGACCGCGAACAGCACCCGGTCCCCGACACGGGCCGAGAAATAGGCCGGCGAAGCCGGATCGTCGACGCTGCCCGGCGCATAGGTGCCCGGACCGCCCGCCCCACGCGAAGCGTCGTCGCCACCGAACCGCGACGGGTTGGTACAGGCCGCGGTGGCCAGCGCCGCGCCGATCAGGATGGCCTTGGTGAGATGTTTCATGGATCAGGTCCTGCTCTTGTCATTGCGGCCTGTCTATCACAGGGCGCAATATATGGGAAATGACGTCTTATTGCAGCGGGCCCCAGCTGGGGTCCGAGGCGCCCGCCGGGGTGCGCACCCGTTTCAGGTTGCGCCCCGAGATATCGACCGAGTACAGCGCCGACGAGCCCTGCGCGCCCTGCGTCTCGCGCGAGAACATGATAACGCGGCCGTTGGGGGCCCAGGTCGGGCCTTCATCCAGGAAAGAGGCGGTCAGCAGGCGCTCCTCGCCGCCGTCAGTGCGCATCACGCCGATGTGGAACCGGCCTGCGTTCTGCTTGGTAAAGGCGATGCGGTCGCCACGCGGGCTCCAGACCGGGGTGCCGTAGCGTCCGTCGCCGAAACTGATCCGCTGCGCCTCTCCGCCCATCGCCGGCATGACATAGAGTTGCTGTGTGCCGGAGCGGTCGCTTTCAAAGACGATGCGCTGGCCATCGGGCGAAAAGCTCGGCGCCGTCTCGATCGAGGGTGCAGAGGTCAGCCGCCGTGTCGCCCCGCTCGCCAGGTCCATCGCGAAGATGTCGGTGTTCGATCCCTGGGTCAGCGAATAGACGACCATCCGCCCGTCCGGGGAGAACCGCGGCGCAAAGCTCATCACGCCTTCTCCCACCTGCAGGATCTGGCTGGCCACGTCGCCCACGGTCAGCACGTGGATGCGCGGAAAGCCGGTCTCATAGCTGGTGTAGAGGACCCGCCCGCCATTGGGCGAAAAGCGCGGCGCCAGCACCAGCGAAGAGTCGTCGGTCAGGTACTGCACGTTGGCGCCGTCGTAATCCATGATCGCCAGACGTTTCTGGCGTGCGTCCTTGGGTCCGGTTTCCGAGACAAAGACCACGCGGCTGTCGAAATAGGGCGTCTCGCCGGTCAGCCGGCTGTAGACCTGATCGGCCACCTTGTGTGCCAGCCGGCGCCAGCCGCTGGCGTCAGAGGCAAATTGCATCCCCTGTCCCAACTCCTGGCCGGCAAAGACGTCCCACACCCGGAACTTGACCACCACGCGGCCAGAGGCATCGGCGGAAACGGAACCGGTGATCAGCGCCTGCGCGTTGATCGCCTTCCAGTCGGCGAACTGGACCGGCGCGCCAAAGCTGCTGACGCGGGCGATATGCGCGTCGCGCGGGATCTCGCGGAACAGGCCGGTGCCGGTCAGGTCGGCGGCGACGACGCGGCTGATCTCGGCCGCGAACTGTTCCGCAGCCTGGGTTTCGGCAACGAAATCGGGCACCGCGTAGGGCAAGGGTTCGATCACACCTTCGGTGATCTCGATGCGCAAGGGACCGGACTGGGCCTGGACGGCCACAGGCAGGAATGCCGTGGCACAGGCAAGGACCAGGGCGGCTAGACGTGCGATCATCTCGGAAAACCCTCCTTCGGGCACTGCTCGGACCGGATGTGGCGGGTCTGTGCCCGCTCTGCGTTAACCTATCCTGATTTCCCCCGCCGCAAAACCGGCAATACCGGGTCGCAGAGGGGGAATTTGCGCAGGAAATCGCTCATTCAAGGCGCAACTCGTGAGGATCGAAGGTCATCTCGACCACCTTCCAGCGCGCGTAATCCGAGGCGGGCAGGTCGTAGCCCCCGCCCCACTGGCACCGCAGAACCACACGGCGTCCGGATTGAAAGGCCCTGTCGATGGGCGGCCTTGCTGCCGGATGAGGCACGGACCAGATGCACGCTGTCCGGCTGGATCCGGTCGTCCGGCAGCATCGAAAACGCCAGCGTTACCCCGATGTCCGCGGCCTCGCTGTTCACGTCGATCACCCAGCAGCGCTCAACCGCCTGCGCGAACTCTGCGGCGTAGGATTGCGCCAAGACCGTACCGGGCGCGGCCATCAGGCACAGGACCGCCAGAGCCGCCGTGCCCCTCACCGCAACCTCATCTGGTCGGGATTGAATGTCATCTCGATCTCTTTCCACTGCTCGTATTTCTCGGCGGGCAGGTCATATCCCCCCTTTTCGCAGCGCAGGACCGCGCGCCGCGCTGCCTGGAAAGCAGTCTGCACCGCCGCGGCACTGCCGTCAGAGGCGCCAACCATGCGCAGGCTGCCGGGCACGACTCGCCCGTCCTGATCGAGTTCCATCCCGACCGTCACCGTGACGTTCGACGCCTCGGAGCCGTTGTCGACGATCCAGCAGGCCTGCACCGCCAGCCGCAGTGCCTCGCGTTCGCCCCGTGTCATGGGGGGACCGGCGGGAACATCGGGCGGCGCAGCCGACAGGGCATCCGCCAGCGCCGAGGTGATATCGGCGTTGACGTCCGGCAAGTCCGGCGCCGAAGGCTCCGGGTCCGGCGTGCCGGAGGGTTCCGGGGTCGCATCGGGGGCGGGATCGGGACGGGGTGTCGCCGCCTGCGCGACGCGAGGCGTGCGCGCCTGAGGACGCAGCGATTCCGTCGGCGCGAAACGCGGGCCGCCCTCGGGCACGATCTCTGTCGCGGTTTCCGGCGGCGCGGTCGGCACGCGCTCTTCCTCGACGACCTCGGGTGCGTCTGCCTCGGGGTCCACCGCCTCGACACGCTCTTCGTCGCGTTCGGTGTTCGGATCGGGCGGCGCCACGGGTTCGCTGGCCACGCGGTCTGCCGGGCGTGCCTGTGGCCGCAACGATGCACTGGGCGCACGCGTTGTGGGCACCGGGGCTGGCTGCGGCGCGATCGGCGCCGGAACGGGTTCGGGATCCGGCAGCGGCGTCGGGGCTGGCACGGGATCGGGTTCCGGAACCGGCTGGGGTTCGGGCACGGGTTCAGGTTCGGGCTGCGGCACGGGCTGGGGTTCAGGCACCGGTTGGGGTTCGGGTTCGGGCTCCGGCACGGGAGCCGGCTCCGGCGCCGGGGCCGGCTCGGGTTCTGGCGCAGGTTCAGGCTCTGGCTCCGGCGGCGGTGCGACGGGCGTTTCCGCTTCCGGCACAGGGTCAGGGACCGGCGGCGCCGTCAGCAGGGCGAAATCCTCTTCGCTCAGCACGGTCACGTCCGATACCTGCATGTCCGGCGGTTCCGCCGAGAACACGTCACCCAGCAGCAGCCAGGCAAACAGCAGGGCATGTGCCCCGCCGGATATGTAGAAATAGCGGTTCATCCGCGCCTCAGCCGCCGTCGGGCCCGTCAAGCGCCGGGCCGCCCACATCCGTCACCAGACCGATCGACGAAAACCCGCCGGCGTTCAACGCCCCCATGATCTGGGCCACGTCCGAATAGGTCACCGACCCGTCCGCGCGCAGGTAGACCCGGTCGTCCGAGCGTTCCGCCGCGATGGCCCGCAGCCGGTTCACCAACTCGTCGCGGGCGATCTCGGTGTTCTGGATCAGGACCTTGCCATCTGCCGACAGCGTCACGGTCAAGGGTTCCTGCGGATCGCTGGGCAGCGCCTGCGCCGCCGTCTTGGGCAACTCTACCGGCACACCCACAGTCAGCAGGGGCGCCGCCACCATGAAGATGATCAGCAGCACCAGCATGACGTCCACGAAGGGCGTCACGTTGATTTCGGCCATCGGCTGTGCCCGGCTCCTGCGCGATCCGCGCCGCCGCTTGCCGCCTCCGGATTTGACGACCCCTGCCCCCATCGCTCAGGAATCCAGCTGGCGCGAGAGGATGGTGGCGAATTCGTCGGCGAAAGCCTCGTAGTTGCCCACGATCCGGTCCGCGTCGGCAGAGAACTTGTTGTAGAAGACAACCGCCGGAATGGCTGCCAAAAGGCCCAAGCCCGTGGCCAGCAGCGCTTCGGCGATACCGGGCGCGACCACCACCAGCGATGTATTCTGCTGTTCGGCAATCTGGATAAAGGAATGCATGATCCCGAAGACGGTGCCGAACAACCCGATGAAGGGCGCGGTAGACCCGACGGTGGCCAGCACCGGCAGCCCCCTCTGCAATTGGTCCGCCTCTTTCTGGATGGCGACATCCATCGACCTGTCGATCCGGCTTTGCGCATTGGCGATCAGCCCGCCGTCCTCGCGGTGGCTGCGGCGCCATTCCATCATCCCCGCGGCAAAGACGCGTTCCGACCGCCCCGAAGGTTCCGGGCCAAGCTGTTCGAACAGCTCGTCCAGAGGTTCCCCGGACCAGAAGGCCCGGTCGAACCGCGTCGCCTCACGCCGGGCACGGCGGTAGCTGACGAATTTCTCGATGATGATCGCCCAGGCCCAGACCGAGGCGACCATCAGCAACAGCATGACGAGTTTGACCGTCAGCGTCGCGCGCATGAAAAGACCCCAGAAGGAGAAATCGATCTCCGAGGCGAGGGCAAGCGTTCCTGCTTCCATAGACCTGCTCATTTCCTGTCGGCCCCTGTGGCCGGGGCTCTGATTACAGCGATTTCTACCCGATTTGCAGGGGAAAGGCCAACACATTGGCACTGTACCGCCTCTGCACATGCAAATGGGCGGTTCCATGCCGGGCACAAGCCCCCGAGAGTTCGATTTGGCTTGGCTGCCGAAAGTGTTACAGTCGGGATCAGATCCAATCAGGAGGTCTCATGCCCCGCCCGCTCTGCCTCATTATCGGGCACGGACCGGGCCTTGGCGCAGCCTATGCCCAATGCTTCATGGAAGCGGGCCATAATCTCGCCCTGCTCAGCCGGTCAGGCGCGCGGTTCGAGGGACGCGCCCAGCCCGGCGCCACGGTCTCGGCCTTAGCTTGCGACGCCGCCGATCCCACGGTGCTGACGCAGGCCCTGGACGACGCAACCCGCGACCACGGTCCACCCGATGTGCTGATCTACAATGCCGATCTCGCCATGTTCGGCACGCTCGACGATCTGGACGAAAACCAGTTCGAGCAAAGCTGGCGGGTCGGGACGCTTGGGCTTTATACCGCCGCCCGTACGCTGGGCCGCAAAATGGCGGCACGCGGCTCGGGCACGATCATCGTTTCCGGCGCCACCGCAGCGCTGCGCGGGCGCGACTGGACCACGGCCTTTGCCCCGACCAAGGCGGCGCAACGCGTCCTTGCGCAGTCACTGGCCAAGCAGCTGGGCCCAAAGGGAGTGCATGTGGCCTATATCCTGATCGACGGGGTCATAGATACCGCCGATACACGGTCGGATTTTGCCAAGGGGAAACCGGACGATTTCTTCATCCAGCCCGACAGGATCGCCGCCACCGCTTTGATGCTTGCCCGACAGGACCGCTCGGCCTGGACCTTCGAAATCGACCTGCGCCCTTTCGGCGAAACCTGGTAGGACGGCTCAGTGCACCTGCCGACGCAACGCCACAGGCAAGCGCGCCGGCTGGCCTTCACGCGTGACACAGACCGCCGTCACCTCGGCCCGAAAGATCACCTCTTCGCCCCGCACGACCTCTTGCGACATCACCAGGCGCACGCCGGTCATGCTCTTGACCGCTGTCCGCACCTCAAGCGCATCGTCGTATTTCGCGGTCATCAGGTAATCCGCCTCGATCCGCCGCACGACAAAGACGATACCCTCCTCCTCGCGCATGGCGTTCTGGTCCAGGCCCTGCTGCTTGACCCAGTCGCTGCGCGCACGTTCGATGAATTTCAGGTAGTTGGCGTGGTAGACGATCCCCGCCATGTCGGTGTCTTCATAGTAGACGCGGATCGGGAAACGATGCATGGGCGGGCTCCTTCCTGGCAGCGCGACCCTAGGCGCGGCACCCGGCACGGGCAACCCCGTCTCAGCGCTTGCGCCGTCCACCGGCGCTGCGGCTGTGAAAGGTCGGCGGCCGCTTGGCGACCCAGGCGAGGAATTTCGCCATGTCGGGATGCGCGCGCAGTTTTTCGACCGTGTTCAGATCGCGCGCCAGCTCGGCCTCGGTGAACCGGGCGTGGATCTCGCTGTGACAGATCTGGTGCAACAGGACGACCGGCCCGCCCTTGCCGCCCTTCAGCCTTGGCACGAGGTGGTGCAGGCTCTGCCGGGCCTCCGGCGGAATGCGGCGCAGGCACAACGGACAAATCGGTTCTGATCCCTGTTCCAAATCGCTCCCCTTGTGGCCGGTACTGGCATTGGGCAAGAGAATGTGACGACGACGCCAAGGATCAAGCCAAATGGATTTCGACCTGACCAACCAGCCCGAGATCGTGCAGCAGGCCTATGCCTATGTCCTGCAGGGTTGGGAGATCGCCCATGAATGGCTGGTCTCGCCCGCCGCCTGGTCACAGTTCGGGCTGCTGGCCGCCGCCTTTCTGCTGGCCTGGCTGCTGACCCGCCGGCTGCGGCCCTGGCTGACCCGCGTCCTGACGCCAGAGGCCTCTCGCCAGTCCCTGCTGGCCTCGACACGGCGGTTCCTGCTGATCTTCGTGCCGCTGCTGTTGCCCCTCCTGGCCTGGGCCTTTACCGGCATCGGCGAGAGCCTGACCAGGGCGATCTTCAACTCGGGCGCGGTGATCGCCTTCGGCAAGCGCGTGTTCCTGCTTCTCGCCGCGCGTATCCTTGTGCGCGAGATCGTGCAGGACGGCTTCCTCAAGGTGCTGGGACGGATGATCCTGCTGCCGGTCATGGCGCTTTATGCCGTCGGCCTGCTGGACGTGGCCACGGAACGCCTGAACGAGTTGACGGTCAGCCTGGGCAACATCGAGTTCACCTTGATGTCGGTGATCCGGGGCATCATCGCCGGGTCGATCCTGTTCTGGCTGGGCCGCTGGTCCAACGACCAGACCGGCGCTTATATCCACAAGCAGGAGGACATGCGCCCCGCCACCCGGCAGCTGGCCGCCAAGGCCGCCGAGTTCAGCATCTTCGGCCTGGCCTTCCTGCTGCTCATGAACATCGTCGGCATCCCCCTGACCTCGCTGGCGGTTCTGGGCGGTGCCATCGGCGTGGGCCTTGGCCTCGGCCTGCAAAAGATCGCCTCGAATTACATCTCGGGCATCATCCTGCTGCTGGAAGGGCAGGCCACGGTGGGCGATTATGTCGAACTGGACAGCGGCGAGGCCGGGACCATCGTCAAGACAACCGCTCGGGCGATGATCCTGGAAACCTACGATGGCCGTTGGATCGTCGTCCCGAACGAGGATTTCATCACCACCCGCGTCATCAACTATTCCGACCAGGGCAGCGCCAACCGCTACGAGGCGCCGTTTTCGGTCAGCTACAAGACCGACATCAACCTGGTCCCCGACATCGTCGAGGCAGCGGTGGCCAAGCATCCCGGCGTGCTGGACACGCCTTATCCTCCGGATTGCGAGCTGCGCGGCTTTGGCGATTCAGGCGTGGATTTCGCGGTCGAATTCTGGGTCAACGGGATCGACGACGGGGCGAACAAATATACCTCTGACGTGTTGTTCCTGATCTGGAACGCGCTCAAGGACCACGACATCGAGATCCCCTACCCACATCGTGTCATCGAATTGCAGCACCCGACCGAAAGCCCCGCGCCCGAGGCGCAGGAGGCGTGACGGGGCAGGCGCTTGTGATCGGCGGAGGGCCTGCCGGGCTTATGGCCGCCGACGCCCTGCTGAGCGCAGGCCGGTTGGTGACCCTGGTCGAGGCCAAACCCTCGTTGGCACGCAAGCTGCTGATGGCCGGCAAGTCGGGGCTGAACCTGACCAGGATGGAAGAACCGGGCCGTTTTCTGGCCGCCTATGGCGCGGCGGCGCCGCACCTCGCGCCGATGATTGGCGCCTTTGGCCCCGGCGAGGTCGCGGCCTGGGCCGAGGGACTGGGCCAGAAGACCTTTACCGGATCGACCCTGCGGCTGTTTCCCGAGGTCATGAAAGCCTCTCCCCTGCTGCGCGCCTGGCTGGCCCGGCTGGATGCCCTGGGGCTGGAGGTGCGGACCCGCTGGCGCTGGGTGGGCTGGGACACGGACGGCGGGCTGTGTTTCGACACGCCCGAGGGGCCACGGACCGAATATCCCGACATCACCGTTCTGGCCCTCGGCGGTGCCAGTTGGGCGCGGCTGGGCTCGGACGGGGTCTGGGCCGGGCATTTCCTGCAAGCCGACCTGCCGGTCACGCCCTTTGCGCCCTCCAATGTCGGGCTGGCGGTGGACTGGTCCGATCACATGAAACGGCACTTCGGCGAACCGCTGAAAAACATCGCGCTCACCGCCGGGGACATGACCAGCCGGGGCGAGGTGGTGATCTCGGCCCGCGGATTGGAAGGTGGAGGCATCTATCCGCTGACACCTGCGCTACGGACCGGCCACACCCTGCAGATCGACCTGAAGCCGGACATGGATCTCGCCTCGCTGACGGCACGGCTGTCCCGTCCGCGGGGCAAGCAAAGCCGTGCCAACGCCCTGCGCAAGGCCTTGGGCCTGACAGCCGCCGCCCAAGCCTTGATGATGGAATATGCGCGCCCACTGCCGAATGATCCGCAGGCACTGGCCAGGATCGTCAAGTCGCTGGTTCTGCAGGGGGCAACCCCCAGGCCGATGGACGAGGCGATTTCGACCGCCGGCGGTGTCCCTTTCGCGGCGCTGGACAACGGGTTGATGCTGCGTGACCTGCCCGGCACTTTCTGCGCCGGCGAGATGCTGGACTGGGAGGCGCCCACGGGCGGCTACCTGCTGACCGGCTGCCTGGCCACCGGTCTCTGGGCCGGGCGCCACGCGGCGGACTGGCTGGCCGCGCAACCTGTGCGCAATCGGGATCGTTGAGGCGGCGCCTTACTGGATCGACTGACCCGGCGTTGACCAGGCCAGCGAGATGCGACGGTTCAGCGCCCGCCCCTCCGGCGTGGCATTGTCGGCCACCGGCCGGTCAGGACCATAGCCCAGCACCTCCATCGCGGCGACAGGCACCCCACGCTTGGCAATCTCTTTCGCCACGACTTCGGCCCGCAGGCGGCTCAGCATCCGGTTGACGCCCTCGGCACCGAAATTGTCCGTATGCCCCTCGACGCGCAGGGTCAGCCCGCCCTGCCCCACGCAGACCCGTGCCACCGCCGAAAGCGCGTTCACGCCCCGGATCGACCGCGCGTCCAGCCGTGTCTCTCCCGAGAGAAACCGCACCGGTTCATCGCTTTCGGCCAGGCGGCTCTGGCGGGCGCATTCGGCCACCGAGGGCGCGAACTCCAGCAGCGGCAGCCAATAGCCCGCCAGAAAAACCTGCTCCGCCCCCAGGGCGATGTTCTGCCGCCGCGTGTCGGCGGGCGGGTAGTCTTGCAGCAACGACAGCGTCAGGCTGTCATTCGGTCCCAGAGCCGCGCGGGTCGCCGCCTCGATCTGCTCCAGGTCGACGCCGGGAGAGAGGACAGCCTCGACAGAGAGCTGCCTCAGCGCAAGCGCGATGGTCAGTGTTTCCGCCTCTCCCAGCCAGGGTTCGACGGCCCTCAACAAGGGCGCGGCGCCCGGCAGCGCGGTATCCCTATCCTGCTGCAAGGCGCCACCGACAGGCGGCAGCCCCAACAGCCCGGCAATCGTGGCCGCATCCAGATCGACGGGCAATACACCGCCAAGCGACAGTCCGGTCTCGGGATGATAGATCAGGGTCGCATCCGGATCGCGGCCATCGTCCTGCAACTCGACACGGCTGCGCAGGTCAGCGCCTTGCGGCAAGGCCGCAAGCAGCGTCTCGACCCTTGCGGCACTGTCTGGATCGGCAAGAACCGCGTCCAGCGTGATGGAGGCCTCCTCCAGCAGGAGCTTCCCCTCGATCACCTCGGCAAAGGCCTCCTGTACCGCCGCAATGCTGGCAGCCCAGCCAAGCGTGTCCGGGTAAGGCGACTGCGACAGGCGCGAGACGTCGGCGCCCAGTGCCTTGGCCACACCCTCGGACGGGATGCCGTCCGGCAGAACCCCGCTGGCGGAGACCGCACCGTTCACCCGGTCAAGCTGTAGCCAGAAAGGTTGCGGCAGCGCCTCGGGCAGTTGCGACACGTCCAGGCGGTAGCTGGCCGGCAGGGCCGCGCGCAGGGCCGCCAGGGCCTTGTCCATCTCCGGCCCCCCGCTCAAGGTCGTCAGCACCACGGCACCGGGCGTCACCAGCGCCACCCCTTGTTCCGCCGCGCCCAGGACCTTGACCGCGCCGATCATGGCCGGCCCGAGGTCCGGCAGCTCGGGATCGACCGGCCCGTTGACCAGCGCATTGTCCTGCACGCGGTCAAACGCGCCCGTCAGGACCTGTACGTTCAGGCCCGGCGGCAGTTTTCCCCGCAGCGACACGCCGCGGCGCGGGTGACGCTCGGCCACCAGAAGGAAAGGCGCGCCATCGTCACGCACGCCAATCTCCCGCTTGATCGACAGGCCCTTGGGCAGCGTGTCGAGCCGCGCCGCCACTGCCCGCGCCTCGGCAGGCCAGAGCGCCTCTCCCCTGATCGTGCCACTTGTTCCGGAGACAGTGACCTCTGCCCGGTCCAGCAAGGCCGCACTTTCGGAAAGCACCAGCAGCGCCTTGTCCCAGTCGGCAATTGGCGCACCGCGTGCCACCTGAAGGTCCGTGACCGGTGCGCCATTGATCCGCCCCAGCGCCTCGGCGGTGGTGGCTGCAGTGACATGACCGTTCAGCCGCACCCCCTTGTCGTCCTTGCGCAGGCCATAGGTGAAGCGTCCGACCCGAGGCAGAACCTCCAGGCGGGCACGCACCTCTTCGACACCGTCGATACCGCGCAGCGCGCGTTCAATGGCGCGCCGGTCCGCGTTGCTCTGGACCAGCCCTTCGACCGTGATCACCCGTCCCTGAACCGTCAACGCAGGCGGATCGGGATACTCGGCCAAAAGCGCCGTCGCCTGCGCGCGCAGCCCGGCCTCGATGGTCGGCTCGTCGCTGGGCACCTGGAACAGCCCAAGCCCCGCCAGGGTCAGGAATATGACCAGCGCGCCGATGGCTTCGACAAGCGCCTTGGCCGTCATCGGATCAGATCGCGGCCTTGCGGCTCTCGTCCAGGTAGATCTCGCGCAGGCGCAGCGCGCGCTGTCCCGGCGTCCCATCGCCCAGCGCCACGCCGTCGATCTCGACCACCGGCATCACGAAGGTCGAGGCCGAGGTGATGAAGGCCTCATCGGCGCCTTGTGCTTCCTCGATCGTGAAGTTGCGCTCTTCGACCTCCATCTGCGCCTCGCGGGCAAACCGCAGGACGGCGGCACGGGTGATGCCGTGCAGGATGTCGTTGGACAAGGCGCGGGTGACGATCTTGTTGCCCTTGATGAAATAGGCGTTGTTCGAGGTGCCTTCGGTCACGAAACCGTCCTCGACCATCCAGGCGTCGTCGGCACCGGCCTTCTTGGCCATCATCTTGCCCATCGAGGGATACAGCAGTTGCACCGTCTTGATGTCGCGGCGGCCCCAGCGGGCATCCTCGATCGAGATCACCTTGATGCCGGTCTTGGCTGCGGGGCTTTCCGCCAGGCCGGGCTTGTTCTGGGTGAACAGGACGATGGTCGGCACGGTCGTCTCGGGGTCGGGGAAGACGAAGTCGCGGTCGTCCGGGGCGCCCCGCGTGATCTGCAGATAGACCAGCCCGTCCACGATCCCGTTCTTCTCCACAAGGTCGCGGTGGATCTGCAACAGTTCCTCGGGGGTGACGGGGCTGCGCATCTCCAGCTCGTCCAGCGACCGCTGCAGGCGTTTCGCGTGGCCGTCGAAATCGATCAGCTTGCCCCCCAGCACCGAGGTGACCTCGTAAACGCCATCGGCCATGAGAAAGGCCCGGTCGAAGATCGAGACCTTGGCCTCGTGTTCAGGCAGGAAATCTCCGTTCACATAAACGGTACGGGTCATGGGCGTGATCCTTGAAAGCGGTGTCCAGCGTCTTGTAGGCAGGGCGCCTGCGGGCTGCAAGCCTCCGCCCCGGGGGCAGCGGCGGCATGCCGTCTCAACCCCAGAGTGCGGCCACGGGCGGGTGCACGCCCTCGGCATCGAATTTCAGCGGCACTTCACGGTCCTCCGCCAGCAACAAAGGCCCGTCCAGGTCCGTGACAAGCGCCCCTTGGGCCAGCAGCACGGCCGGCGCCATTGCCAGGGACGAGCCGACCATGCAGCCCACCATGACATCGTATCCCTCGGCCAGCGCCGCATCGCGCAGGGCCAACGCCTCGGTCAGGCCGCCGGTCTTGTCCAGCTTGATGTTCACCACGTCATACTTGCCCTTGAGCGCGGGCAGCGAGGCGCGGTCATGACAGCTTTCGTCGGCACAGACAGGCACCGGCCGCTCCATGCCGATCAGCGCCTCGTCCTCGCCGGCCGGCAAGGGTTGTTCGACAAGCGCCACGCCCAGCCGCACCAGGTGCGGCGCAAGGTCGGCGTAGACCTCGGCGCTCCAGCCCTCGTTGGCATCGACGATGATCCTGGCATCCGGCGCGCCGCGGCGCACCGCCTCCAGCCGGGGCATGTCATCAGGCGTGCCCAGCTTGATCTTGAGCAGGGGCCGCGCAGCATGTTTGCGCGCCGCCGCTTCCATGTTCTCGGGCGTGTCCAGCGACAGGGTATAGGCGGTGATTTCCGGTCCCGGCCTCGCCAGACCGGCCAGTTCCCACACCCGTTGCCCGGCGGCCTTGGCCTCCAGGTCCCAGAGCGCGCAATCCATCGCGTTGCGCGCCGCCCCCGCGGGCAGAGCCTCTTGCAGTGCCATGCGGGAAATCCCCGCGGGCAGGGTCCCGATCTCGGCGGTCACTGTGTCCAGCGTTTCATCGTAGCGGGCATAGGGCACGCATTCCCCCCAGCCCATGACCTTGCCGCGCGAGACCCGCACGGTCAGCACCTGCGCCTCGGTTCGGCTTCCACGCGAAATGGTAAAGGCCTCGGCCAGCCGGAACACGTCTCGTGAAACAGTGATCGTCATGCCCGTCCTCCCTGTGCTTCTTCTTGGTCTAAATACCCCACGTCCGCAACCGGCCTCCCCAGTGCGGCGCACCGAATGATGCGCCCCAAGGGACGGCGGGCGGGGCGTCTTTCGCGCAAAGCGCGAAACAGCGTCCGGCCAGGGGCCGGACCGCCCGTTGTCAGAGCGCGGCCAGTGCCTCGGCCAGCCGGTCGGCACCGTGCCGGAACGGGTCCACCGTGGGCAGACCAAGGCGCGCCTCGACCTCTTCGCAATAGCGCACCGCCTCCGCCTCGCCCATGTGCTGCGTGTTGATCGACACGCCGACCACCTGGCAGCCGGGATTGGCGACCTTTGCCAGCGACATCGACAGATCCCGCACCTCTTCCAACGAGGGCAGACCATAGTCCGGCAGCCCCCGCATGTGGGTCCGCGTCGGCTCGTGGCACAGGATCAGCGCGTCGGGCTGACCACCGTGGATCAACGCCAGCGTCACGCCGCTGAACGAGACGTGGAACAGGCTCCCCTGCCCTTCGATCACGTCCCAATGGTCGGGGTCGTTGTCCGGCGTCAGCCATTCGATGCTGCCGGCCATGAAATCCGCAACAACCGCGTCCAGCGGCACGCCGTCGCCGGTGATCAGGATGCCGGTCTGGCCGGTCGCCCGGAAGGTCGATTTCATGCCCCGGTCGCGCATCGCCTTGTCCAGCGCCAGCGTGGTGTACATCTTGCCCACCGAGCAATCGGTGCCCACGGCCAATACGCGCTTGCCGGTTCGTTTCTTGCCATCCGCGATCGGATAGTCGACCTCGGGCACCCGCACGTCGTGCAGGGCACGGCCCGTGGCCTCTGCCACGGCCTTGAGATCGGGCTCGTCCCGCAGCAGGTTGTGCAGCCCCGAGGCCAGGTCGAAGCCTTCCTCCAGCGCCTCGACCAGGACCTTTTTCCAGGTCTGGCTGATCTTGCCGCCGCGGTTGGCGACGCCGATCACCAGCGTCTTGGCCCCGGCTGCCTTGGCCGCTGCCAGATCCATGTCGGGCAAGCCCAGGTCGGCCTTGCATCCGTCCAGCCGGAACTGTCCGACACAGTTTTCCGGCCGCCAGTCGCGGATTCCCTGGGCCACCTTGGCCGCCAGCGGGTCGGGCGCATCGCCCAGGAACAGCAGATAGGGTGTCTCGATCATGGACGCCTCCGAAATCAGAATTTGCCCGACCATGCCAGAACGCCTGCCGAACTGCCTTGCGTTCCTGCGCTGATTTACAGATTTCTTCGACGTTTCTTGCGTGACTTGATCAATTTGCCGAAGAATCGTGCAGCCAATTGGGAATGCCGCTCTGCAGCGAAATTTGCTTGCGGAGGCTCACGCAGTTTTATAACCCGTACACCAAGGTATACGCAATTTTCTGACCGAAAGGCCCTGCCCCATGTCCTTCCGCATCCAGCCTGCCGCCCCGGCCCGCCCCAACCGCTGCCAGTTGTTCGGCCCCGGCTCGCGCCCGGCGATCTTTGAAAAGATGGCAGGATCGGCGGCCGATGTCATCAACCTCGACCTAGAGGATTCCGTGGCCCCCACCGACAAGGACAGCGCCCGCGCCAATGTCATCAAGGCCATCGGCGAGGTCGACTGGGGCAACAAGACCCTGTCGGTCCGGATCAACGGGCTGGACACGCCCTATTGGTACCGCGACGTCGTGGACCTGCTGGAACAGGCGTCCGAGCGGCTCGACCAGATCATGATCCCCAAGGTCGGCTGCGCGGCGGACATCTATGCCGTCGATGCGCTGGTGACGGCGGTGGAACGCGCCAAGGGCCGGACCAAGCCGATCAAGTTCGAGGTCATCATCGAAAGCGCCGCCGGCATCGCCCATGTCGAGGAGATCGCCGCCGCCTCGCCGCGCCTAGAGGCCATGAGCCTCGGCGCCGCCGATTTTGCCGCCTCGATGGGCATGGCGACCACCGGCATCGGTGGCACGCAGGAAAACTACTACATGATCCACGACGGGCAAAAGCATTGGTCAGACCCCTGGCACTGGGCCCAGGCCGCGATCGTGGCCGCCTGCCGTACACATGGCGTTTTGCCCGTGGACGGGCCCTTCGGCGACTTCAGCGATGACGAGGGGTTCCGCGCCCAGGCGCTGCGCTCGGCCACGCTGGGCATGGTCGGCAAATGGGCAATCCACCCGAAACAGGTGGCCCTGTCCAACGAGGTCTTCACCCCCACCGATGAGGCCGTGAACGAGGCGCGTGAGATCCTCGCGGCGATGGAAACGGCCAAGGCAAACGGCGAAGGCGCCACCGTCTACAAGGGCCGTCTTGTCGATATCGCCTCGATCAAGCAGGCCGAGGTGATCGTCCGCCAGGCCGAGATGATCGCCGCCAACTGACCTGACGGGCCGGGCCTTCTGGCCCGGCCCTACCCTGCCCGGGTCTGACCCGCCTTGCGCAGCCGTTTCAACAGGGCCGTCTTGGCTGCGCCCAGCGCCGCATCGTCCAGGTGAGACCGGTTGAGCGCCAGCAATTCCGCTGCTGCCTCTGCCGGCTGCACGTTCTGCCGTGCCAGCGGCAACAGTCCACCACGCGACACGCCAAGCCGGTCCAGTGCCACGCCCAGCGGTCCAAGCGGATCGGTGCCGCACGCCTCCAACCGGGTGCAAGATACGTCGGCCTGCCTGCCCAGCCTTTCCGCCACCCTTGCCACGATGGCATCCAGCTCTGCCGCATCACGAAAGCCTTCGGCGAATTGCTCTGGCCCCACAGTCAGTCGCTGGCTGCGCAGGAGTTGCCAGTAAAGACTTTGCAGCCAGGCCTCTGGCGCGCGGGTTGTGAACCAGACCGACAGCGAAAGGTCCGGCACCTGACGTGCCAGGACCTCGACCATGTGCCCCAGCAGTTCTGGCGCGGTTGCATAGGTGGTGACGGATTTCCGCCCCGGCAACAGACCGCAAAGGTGTTCCGAACTGACAAACAGCGGGCGCGGATCTTCCGGGTCGACGCGCTGCGCGAACCCGGCCACCGCGTCGCGAAACGCCGCAACGCGATTGGCATTGATCCCCACGGAGACACGCCGCGCGGCGAAGTTCAGCGGCTCGATGTCATGCGGCAAGACAAGACGCAGGCGCGGCGCAAGGGTTTCGCGCTGTGCGTCAGCCCCGCGTTGCAGGCTGGTGGTGCCCGTCTTGTGAAAGCCCGGATGGATCAGTACCCGCATGCCCTGCCCCGTTCTGCCCTGATCGTCCCTTCCCTAGCGGGACCCGCCAGAGCGCGACATGCTGCGGGACAGCTCAAGCCCGCTCATCCTTGGGCGATCCCATGACGACATAGGACGTCAGCGTGCGGACCTGCGGCAACGCCCCCAGGATGTCGGTATGGAAATGCTTGTAGGCGGCCAGGTCTGCCACCTCGACCCGCAACAGATATTCCACCGGCCCGGTGATGTTGTGACACTCGCGCACCTGGGACGCCGCCGCCATCGCCTGTTCAAAGGCCAGTTGCGACGGCTTGGTATGCTGGTTCAAGCCGACGGTGATATAGGCGGTAAAGCCGATACCGCGCTTTTCGGCGCTGAGCACCGCGCGATAGCCCCGGATCACCCCGGTCTTTTCCAGCGCCTGCGTGCGGCGCAGGCAGGCCGATGGCGACAGCCCCACCCGTTCGGCCAGGGCCAGGTTGCTCAGCCGCCCGTCGGCGGAAAGCTCTCGCAATATATTTCGGTCAATGGCGTCCATTTCTATCATCAATTGCAAAAATAGACAGAAAGCGCTGCATTTCGCAATCATATCGCGCGCTATCTCCGCAAATATTGCGTCATGACACCTGACCTACTCTTTGCCCTCTCGCTCTTTGCCGCCGCCACCGTGTTCTCTCCCGGTCCGAACAACCTGATGCTGATGACATCGGGGGCGAACTTCGGCCTGCGCCGTACCCTGCCCCACCTGGCGGGTGTCGCCTACGGGTTTCCGCTGATGATCCTGCCGGTGGGCCTGGGCGTGATGCAGGTCTTCGAGATCTGGCCCTTTGCCAACACGCTGCTCAAGGTCGTCTCGGTCGTGTACCTGCTTTGGCTGGCATGGAAAATCGCCAACCAGGCAGCACCGGGAGAGACGGGCAGCAATGCCCGCCCCCTCAGTTTTATGCAGGCGGCGGCCTTTCAATGGGTCAATCCAAAGGCCTGGTCGATGGCCTTGGGCGCGATCACGCTTTATGCTGCCAGCCGCGACCTTGTCGCCGTGGCCTGGGTCTCCGGCACCTACGCCGTGATCGGCACCGCCTCGGCCGTGACTTGGACGGTGCTTGGCACAGGTCTGCGCCGCTGGCTGGATCACCCCGGACGGCTGCGCCTGTTCAACTGGAGCATGGCAGCGATCCTGCTGGCCGCGATGGTGCCGGTGCTGTTCGGCTGACGTCAGCCCAGCAGGGGCACATGGATTTCGGTCAGCAGCGCCTCGGGCGGCGTATCGGTGGGATCGTTCAAGTAGACCTCGAACGAGGGGCTGTCCGCAGGCATCCGACCGGATTCGGGCAGCGCCACGCCATAGGCATGGTCCCAGGCCGCCGGCAGACCCGCATAAGCCCCCTTGAAGGTCAGAACGAGGTGATCGCCGTCCGGCAGGGGAATGTCCTGCAAGTCCTCGGGCATGGCAAAATCCTGCTCTACCAGGATGCCCGCGGCGCTGCGCAGGTCCGGCTCTGGCGTGTCCGCGGGCGAGTCGTAGTAGATGGCGGCCATACCGCGCGCCTGTGGCCACAGCCCCCTGGCTGAGAAAATCGCGGCCAGTTCGGTGAAGGCGCGGGCGATCTGGTGATAGTCCCCCTTATGCGGCAGGGCCGCCAGACGCGCGGGCGCGCAGTTGCGGATTTCGACAGGATACATGGCGGGGTCTCCTTTGCGCAGGGTAAAGGTCATGCGATCAGCCTGTCCGGCGGCGCGGAAGGCCAGCGGCGTGATGCCGTAGTGCGCCTTGAAGGCGCGGTTGAAGCTCTGGGCATTGGCATAGCCCACGCGGGCGGCGATCACCTCCACCGGATCACCCCCCTGCACCAGCCATTTGCCGGCGCGGTGCAGGCGCAGCCGACGCACGGCCTGCGCCACGGTTTCGCCGGTCATCGCGACGTAAACCCGGTGAAAGTGAAACCGCGACATCGCCGCCACATCCGCCAGCGCGTCCAGCGAAAGGTCGCCGTCGGGCGTGTCGACGATATAGCGTGTGACCCTGCGGATGCGGGCCTCATACGTGGCAGCGGGGTGGTCATGTCTGGTCATCACGGGTGTCCTCTGTCTGCCGGGACCCTAGACCGGCCCGCTGCGACAAATCTTGCTTTATTGCATCCCGCGCGCGGCGAGGCCATATAGCGCCCTGCAAGGAGACCCGGATGACTCATTACCTCGACTTCGAAAAACCCCTGGCCGAAATCGAAGGCAAGGCCGAAGAACTGCGCCGCATGGCGCGTGACAACGAGGAAATGGACGTGGCGGCAGAGGCTGCCGCGCTCGACCGCAAAGCCGAGACACTGCTCAAGGATCTCTATGCCAAGCTGACGCCCTGGCGGAAATGCCAGGTCGCCCGTCACCCCGACCGGCCGCATTGCAAGGACTATGTCGAGGCGCTGTTCACGGAGTTCACGCCGCTGGCCGGCGACCGCGGCTTTGCCGACGACCACGCGGTCATGGGTGGCCTGGCCCGTCTGGACGATCGTCCGGTGGTGGTGATCGGGCATGAAAAGGGCAACGACACCAGTTCGCGGATCACCCGCAACTTTGGCATGGCCCGGCCCGAAGGCTATCGCAAGGCGATGCGCCTGATGGAGATGGCCGACAAGTTCGGCCTGCCGGTGGTCACGCTGATCGACACGCCTGGCGCCTACCCCGGCAAGGGGGCCGAGGAACGCGGCCAGTCGGAGGCCATCGCCCGGTCGACCGAGAAATGCCTTCAGATCGGCGTGCCGCTGGTCTCCGTCGTGATCGGCGAAGGTGGATCCGGTGGCGCCGTCGCCTTTGCCACCGCCAACCGGGTCGCGATGCTGGAACACGCGGTCTACTCGGTGATCTCGCCCGAGGGCTGTGCCTCGATCCTGTGGAAGGATTCCGACAAGATGCGCGAAGCCGCCGAGGCCCTGCGCCTGACAGCGCAGGATCTCTACCAGCTTGGCGTCTGCGACCGGGTGATCCCCGAACCGCTGGGCGGCGCACACCGCGACAGCGAGGCCTCCATCGCCGCCGTGCGCAGCGCGATCAGCGGCCTTTTGGGCGATCTCGACGGCATGTCGCGCGAAGACCTGATCCACGCCCGCCGCGACAAGTTCCTGAACATGGGGTCCAAGGGCCTGGCGGCCTGAACCTCAGCCTTTGCCGTTGCCCTGGGAATTGCAGCCGCGGCGCCTGTTTCTGCGCAAAGCTGTCTTCAGGGCTACAACGTCGACCCGGCCAAATCGCTGCCCGCGACTCCGGTCCCCGGCCTGTACAGCGGCTGGAGTTGCGTTGCCGCCGAACGCTATCGCGAGGCGCTGTTCGTCGACAACGAGAGCCGCATCAAGGCCGCCGACTTCCAGAGCCTGAGCGCCTGGCAAGCCCAGCGCGCTGTGCTGGCCGACAAGTCGGCCCGGGCCGAGACGCGGTTGCGCGACGCCAAGACCGGCGAAGCGCGCAACCTGGCGATCAGTTCCACCCTGAATGCGGTTGGCGCGACGCTGATGCTTTATGGTTGTCCCGCGGCCCTGACGGGCGCGGGCGGGGTCTCCTGCGTCGGCGGATTGGCGGTGGCAGGCGTCGGCCAGCTCTATTTGGTGCTCACCACAGGCGGCTCGGCCGAGATCGCTCTGGACGCACTGAACGACACGCAGGAGCTTCTGGAAGGGCATGACAGCATGCCCGCGGCGGAACTGGATGCCGCGCTGCGCAGCTTTGAGACGGAATTCGAAGCGCTCTGCAGCCTCGTCCGCCAGAACTGCCTGCGCTGAGCGCGTAGGCGAAACAATTTGCACGCGCTCGTGACGATGCGTCAGGGTTTTGTCGGGTGACAGGGGCGCCTGCGTCCCGGCACTATCCTTGGTATGGAGCTACTATTCGCATACGGGGCCGGGCTGCTGACCCTGATCAATCCCTGCGTGGTGCCGGTGCTGCCTATCGTCATCGCCACCGCCCTGCAGGCCAGCCGAGCTGGCCCGCTGGTCATGGCGGCAGGGCTCAGCCTGTCCTTCGTGGTGCTGGGCGTCGGGGTCACGGCCTTTGGCCATGCGCTGGGAATCGGCGTCGACACGGTGTCCCGGTTTGGCGCCGTGCTGATGGTATTCTTCGGCCTGGCGCTGTTGCTGCCGCAGGCGGCAGGCATGCTTGAGACGGCCACCGCCGGCCTGTCGGCCCGTGCCGATGCGCAGATGGACCAAATTGACCGGGGCGCATTGCGCGGGCAATTCCTGGGCGGGGTTCTGCTGGGCGCCGTCTGGAGCCCCTGCATCGGCCCGACGCTGGGCGGTGCCATTTCCCTGGCCAGCCAGGGGCAGGATCTTGGCTGGGCCGCGCTGATCATGCTGTTCTTTGCGCTTGGTGTCTCGACCCTGATCCTGGGACTGGCCTATGGCACGCGCGGCGCGGTCGGCCGCTACAACAGCCAGTTGCGCGCCCTTGCCGTCCGTGCGCGCCCGATCCTGGGCGCGACCTTCGTGGCCGTGGGGCTGGCGCTTTTCTTCAACCTTCATCACCTGGTCGAGGCCTGGCTCATCGGCGTCTTGCCGCCCTGGTTGATCGACCTTTCCGTTTCCCTCTGACCCAAACCCCAAGACACGGACCCACAAAGGAGCCTTCTCATGGATCGCCGCCACTTTCTGACCCTGACCGCCGGAACGGCCCTCGCCCTGCCCCTTGCCGCCCGTGCGGCACCGCTGGCCTACGAGCCCGGCCTCGTGACCACGCACCTGGACAAGGGCGAGACCGTCTTTCTGGATTTCAAGGCCAGCTGGTGTTCGACCTGCGCCGCGCAGGAACGTGTCATCAATGCCCTGAAGTCGGAAAACCCGGACTACGAGGCGCAGATCACCTTCATCGACGTGGATTGGGATGAACATGGCCGCTCTGAACTGGCCCGCTCGCTGAAAATCCCGCGTCGGTCCACGCTGGTTGTCCTGAAGGGGCAGGCGGAACTGGGGCGGATCGTCGCGCAGACCTCGCGCGCGTCGATCAAGGGGCTGATGGACACCGCCCTGACCGCGGCGATGGCCTGAAGCCGGGCGGGGCCTCAGGCCCCGCCATCCGCCTTGCGCACAGCGCGCACGGCCAAGAGCGTGACCACCGGGCCGATCAGTTCGAAGACCACGGTGGTTCCGATGGTCAGGGTCAGCAGGATGTCCCCGACCGCCGGCATTTCTGCCGCGGCGACCAGGGCCATGCCCACCGCGACACCGGCCTGCGGCAGCAATGCCGGGCCGATCCAGCGGCGTTCCGGGCGTGTCAGCCCGCCGAACAGGCCGCCCAGCCATCCCCCGGCAACGCGTCCGAGGATCCGCAGGATCACATAGCCCAACCCGATCCAGCCAACGGCAGAGAGTGCATCCAGCTGCATCGACGCCCCGGCCAGCAGGAAAAAGAGGATCAGGAAAGGGCGCTCGACCATCTCGATCTCGTGGAAGGCGCGTTCGTGGTGTTGCGCACGGTTGGCAATCACCGCCCCCGCCGCCATGCCCGCCAACAGAAACGACACCTCCAGCCAGAGCGCCAGCCCGGCGGTCAGGAAGACAAGACCCAGCGCCTCGATCCGCGTCGGCTCGCCCGGGCGCAAGCGCCCGGTCAGAACGGCACCGGGCAGGCCGATGACCAGCCCAAGCACCAGCGCGCCGCCAACCTCCCAGAGGGCGACGAGCAACAACCCGGGATCAAAATCACCAATGGCGACGGCCTGCGCGGCCACTACCGCCAGGGCAAAGACCATCATCCCCCAGGCGTCGTCGATGGCGACGATGCCGCGCAAGGTATCGGCAAAATCGCCCTCGCCCCCGGCCTCGCGCAGGGTTTCCTGCGTGGCCGCCGGGTCGGTCGCCGTGGCCACTGCGCCGATCAGGATTGCCAGCTCTGGCGGCAGACCCGCCAGCCAGAGGCCCGCGGCCACGACCACCATCGTCGCCAGCACCACAGCAACGGAGACCGTCAGGATCGCCCGCCCGTGCGCCGCCACCTTGTCACGGCGCAAGGACGACCCCAGCAGAAAGGCCACCATCGTCAGGGCCACGATCGACAGCGGTTCGTACCAGAGAATCGCCGCCTCCGGCAGCAGCGCCAATCCGGACGACCCGATCAGCACGCCGATGACCAACAGCAAGGTCACGCCGGGCACGCGCGTCCGCCTGCCGAGTGCGTCAGCCGCGAGCCCCGCCAGGAACAAGACGCCCAGCGCGATGAAGACCGGTCCGAATTCCATGGGTCTTTCATGCCGCATCGCGGCAAGCCTGCCAATGGGGCGCGTTTCAGCCCGCCAGCATTCGCAACCCTTGCGTCACGTCCGAGCGTACCGCCAGCCGCAGACCCGGCTCGTCGCCCGCCTTGAGCGCCGCGATGATCAGGCGGTGATATTGTGGCGGTTCCGACCGCCGCAACCGACCGTAAAGCGCCCGCATCGTCGGGCCCAGTTGCAACCAGACGGTTTCCGCCATCGCCAGCATCGCGGGCGCCTGGGCCCGCAGGTAAAGCGTACGGTGAAACTCCAGGTTGGTGCGGATATAGCCTACCGAATCTCGGTTCGACACGACGTCGGCGATGGTGGCATTGATGGTCTGCAGCCGGTCGATCAGCGCGATATGCGCGCGCGGCAGGGCGCGCGAGGCCAGCTCGACCTCGATCAGGGCACGCAGGGCGGCCAGCTCCTCGATCCGTTCGTTCGACAGTTCGGGCGTGGACACCCGCCCGGACGAGGACATGGTCAGCGCCCCCTCGGCCACCAGACGGTTCACGGCCTCGCGCGCCGGGGTCATCGAGACATCGAATTCCCGGCCGATGCCGCGCAGGGTCAGCGCCTGACCCGGCGCCATCTGCCCGTGCATGATCCGTGTGCGCAGCCCGCGATACACGCGGTCATGGGCGGAGGCGGCGATCTCTGGTTTGGGTGCGGCTTGCATGGCTCTTTTGTGATCACATTTTCGACGCCGGTCAATGGCCCGCAGCCGTCGGTGTGCCCGCGTTAACCCTTGCAGGCGAAACGGGCTACACGGCGGATGTGAATCAAAGTTATCTTCAATTTAAGATTTTTCCGACGGTTCCGGGGGCGGGCCCTGGACTGTACCACGCACCGCTAGAGAGTTTGTCATGACCCGTACCGCACCGATGTCCGCCTACAAGACGCTTGGAGTCACCCCCGAGGACGATTTTGCCACCATCCGGCGGGCATGGATCAGGCTGGTCAAGGCGAACCATCCCGATGTCACCGGAGGCGATCTCGAGGAAGGTACACGCATGCTTGCCGAATTGAACAACGCCTATGACGCCCTGCGTTGGCACAATCCCGAAAAATTGCGGATCATGAAAGAGCGTGAGGCGCGGGAGCGGCGCGACGAAAAAGGTTGGCGTGCGCGTCGGCGCAAGGCGCAGACACAGGGGCCCCACGGCGACAGCGCGCAGGCCGGTCAGCCATCGCAAGCCCCGCGCGAGGCGGCACCGCAGGCCGCCGCACAGCCCCGGCAAGAGCCGCCTCAATACGAACGACGTGAAACGCTTTGGGCCAGCTTCGTCTCCGCCCAGGCAAAGGAGCGGTTCCGGGCCGGTCAGCGCCTGTGCACCGCCGCGTCACAGGTCGACCCGCGCAAGATGCTGCGCCGCGCCTGACTGGCCCGCCCGCGCGGCATCAAGCGGTCAGTCGAACCGGTATCGGTGCAGCTCTGCTCCGTGTTCCTTCAGCCACTTTCGGGGACTGCGCCAGTCGCCATAAAGCGCCTCGACCTGCCGCCAGAAGGCCGGGGAATGATCCATGTGCCGCAGGTGCGCGACCTCATGCGCGGCGACATAATCCAGCACCTCGGGGTGGCCCAGGATCAGCCGCCAGGAATACATCAGGCCACCATCATGGGTGCAGCTGCCCCAGCGCGAACGCGTATCCCGTAGCGTCAGCCGACTGTACCCCCGCCCGAGCCGAGCCGAATAGCGGTCAGAGGCCTCTGCCAGACGGTCGCGCGCCCGTGTCCGCAGCCAGCCCTTCAGTCGCGCCGCCATCCGCTCCTCGGGGCCGGGCACCAGCAACACGCCATCTGATTGTCGCACCTGGCGACCGCTGCCGCCGCGCACCTCGTGCAGGACGCCTTCGACAGGCACGCGCGCGCCCGGGCCGACGGCCACCGGCCCCGACACACCGGCGAGGTGCCCGCGCAGCCAGCTTTCCTTGGCGCGCAGAAAGGCAAGCCCCTCGGCCTCGGGCACCTTTTGCGGCAGGGTCAGCGTGACCCGCCCGTCCAGCTGCGAGATTCGCAGGGACAGGCGGCGGGCACGCGCCGACCGCCGCAGGACAACCGCAACCGGAGGGTTGCCAGCCAAGGTGATTTGCCCCATACGCCCCCTGCCCCGCTGCTTGCTGTCAAAGCTTTTGACATCCCTCACCTGATATGGCAGGGGGCGTGGATTGTCGACAGACACTGAGAGTTGAAGGGGATCACCCATGCCCAAGGAAGAATGGGGCACCAAGCGTGTCTGCCCCACCACTGGCAAGCGTTTCTACGACCTGAACCGCGACCCGATCGTCAGCCCCTACACCGGCGAGGTGGTCAACCTCGAAACCGGCAAACGGAGCATGATAGCTGCGGATTCGGCGGATGCGGCCAACAAGTCCAAGGCCAAGGAGTCCGAGGAAGAAGTCGACCTGATCGACGACGATGACGTCAACGTCGATCTCGACGACGACGATGTTCTCGAGGATGAGGACGACGACAACGTTTCCCTGGACGATATCACGGACGTCTCGAACGAAGACGACGACTCCTGATCGATGGTCACCAGCGCAGAACACGGCAACGCCGGTCGGTTTCTCCGACCGGCGTTTTTCTTTGTTTCCTCCGCCGCGCGGGTCTCTCCCCAAGCTCCGCGAGGAAATTCTCTCTCCGCCGCAATTTTCCGCTTGATCCCATCGGCAGCAGGGCGTAATCACCCGCGCACGGCGCCGCTGGCGTCGCCCGGGAATGGGGCCTTAGCTCAGCTGGGAGAGCGCTACAATGGCATTGTAGAGGTCAGGGGTTCGATCCCCCTAGGCTCCACCATCCCCCTCCAATCAGACGACAAAACGCCCTCAGACCGAGGCGAAGCAGCCCAAGGCTGGGCCGTGAACACCGATGTCCAGCGGTCCGAAATCACTGTCGACACACAGGCTGAAATACCCCGCCTTCGGCAGGAAGAGCACCGAATAGGCCCCGTTCGAACGGGTGACACTGTAACAGGTGTCGGTCAAGCCACCGCTGAAATTGACGGTGATGGGACGCGGGCAGCGCACGCGCATCCGCGCGAAATCCTCAAGCAGCAGCCGGTCCCCCCGGCTTGCCACCGCAAAGTCCGCCAATTCCTCGTCGACAAGCCGCGTCACATGCGCGGGCCAATCCTGCTGGGTCATGGACGTCAGATTAAGGCGCGACGCACCAGGTTCAAGCCCGCGACCAGCAGGACCAGCAGGGTTGCCCGGCGAAAGGCACGCTGGTCGATCCGGTTCTGAACCCGCGACCCGATCCACATGCCGGCCAGTGCCGGTGGCACCAGCGCCAGCGACAGCCAGACCGTCGCCGCGTTCAGCACGCCCGAGCCAATGTGCGCCAGTGTCAGCGCCACGGCGCCCAGCCCGTAGATCACGCCCTGCACGCGCATCTGTTCGCGCTTTTCGGTGCCCATCGCCGTCAGGTAGGCGACTGTCGGTGGTCCCCAGACGCCCGAGAACCCGCCAATGAAGCCGGCGAATACCCCGATCCCGATTTCCAGCCCCCGGTGCCCTTCGCTTGCGACGCGCGGTTGCCAGCCAGCAAGCTGCAGGACCGCGAAAAGGGTGATCGGTGCGCCGATCATCAGCAAAAGGACCTGCGCCGGCAGCACTGCCACCAGTTGCGCGGACAGCAGCAGCATCACGCAGGCAACGGCCAGGAAGACCCGGAACCGGCGCACGGATTGGATGGCCGCACTTGGCCCCTGCGCCAGCGCCTGAAAACCATTTGTCACCAGCGTCGGCAGGATCAATCCCGCCAAGGCCAGTTCCGGCGCCACCAGACTGCCAAGGCCGGAAACGAGAATCATCGGCATTGCAAAACCGACCAGCCCCTTGATCACTCCGGCAAGCGAAGCAATTCCCAGGGCAAGAAGCACCGTAAGCGGGGTCAGGTCAGCAAGAATTCCGGGCATGACGGCCTCTTAGCATGTCCTGCCGCGACCGCACGCGGATTCATCAGCGCGCAACAAATGAACAATACCGCCGCACCTCAGGCATTTTTGTTGCGCTGCACCTGCAAAGTAGCTAGGACCGTCGAGAAGATGTATGCTGACCCTGAATTCTGGAACGCATGTTTCACTATACGCGCAATGGGGTGGCCACGCCAGCCCGCTCGGCGACAAAGAGAGAGGACCTGTTGAATGGCGCATGACGGACAAGACCTGAGCCTTGGCAGCGTGATTCTGCCCGATCTTCTGACCCTGACCGGAGACTCGATCGCCCCGATCGAAGGCATCCTGAAAACCGCCCGCACCCATGTCCGGGAAACGGTGGTGGCCGATGGCCGCGTGTCCGGCGCGCTGGTCGAACAGAACCAGTTTGCCGCTCACGGGCTGGCCTGGCTGGCAACCTACGTCGAATCTCTGCGCCAGATGCAGGCCTGGGCCAAGCGCCTGGAAAGCGAAGGCACCTTTGGCGAGGTCGAACAGCTGATCCACCAGATTGCCTTCGGCGAGTACCTGTCGCAGATCCACGGCGGCATCCAGATGAACCAGGGCGAGATCGTGCGCCTTGCGGACATGGGCCTGAACCAGGACGAACGCCGCGCCATGCTGACCGACCAGGTCGAACACCTCATGCAGCACGGCAACAACCCCGGCGCCCGCACCCGCCTTGTGCAGCTGATGGAAGAACGCCAGGCAGAGGTCACGCATGGCCGCACCGGGCTGGACGAAGAGCTGGAGATGATCCGTGACCAGTTCCGCCGGTATGCCGTGGAAAAGGTCGAACCCTACGCACATGAATGGCACCTCAAGGATGAGCTGATCCCGATGGAAATCATCGAGGAGCTGGCGGAAATGGGTGTCTTCGGTCTGACCATCCCCGAGGAATACGGCGGCCTGGGACTGTCCAAGGCCTCCATGTGCGTGGTCTCCGAGGAACTCTCGCGCGGGTACATCGGTGTCGGATCCCTGGGCACGCGGTCCGAGATTGCCGCAGAACTGGTGATCGCGGGCGGCACAGAGGAGCAGAAGCAGAAATGGCTTCCGCGCTTTGCCAGCGGTGAAACTCTGCCGACCGCGGTCTTCACCGAACCCAACACCGGCTCCGACCTGGGCTCGCTGCGGACGCGCGCGGTCAAGGACGAGAACGGCGACTACAGCGTCACCGGCAACAAGACCTGGATCACCCATGCGGCGCGGACCCATGTGATGACCCTGCTGGCGCGGACCGATCCGTCGACGGACAACTACAAGGGCTTGTCGATGTTCCTGGCCGAGAAGATCCCCGGCACCGACGAAGACCCCTTCCCCACCGAGGGCATGACCGGCGGCGAGATCGAAGTGCTGGGCTATCGCGGCATGAAAGAGTACGAGCTTGGCTTCGACGACTTCAAGGTCAAGGGAGAGAACCTCCTTGGCGGCGAAGAAGGCAACGGCTTCAAGCAGCTGATGGAAACGTTCGAATCCGCCCGCATCCAGACCGCCGCGCGTGCCATCGGCGTGGCGCAGGCGGCACTGGACGTCGGCATGCAATATGCCATCGACCGCAAGCAGTTTGGCAAGTCGCTGATCAACTTCCCCCGGGTTTCGGGCAAGCTGGCGATGATGGCAGTGGAAGTCATGATCGCCCGCCAGTTGACCTATTTCTCGGCCTGGGAAAAGGACCACGGTCGGCGCTGCGACCTCGAGGCCGGCATGGCTAAGCTGCTGGGTGCCCGCGTGGCCTGGGCCAATGCGGACAATGCGTTGCAGATCCACGGCGGCAACGGTTTCGCGCTGGAATACACGGTCAGCCGCATCCTGTGCGACGCCCGCATCCTGAACATCTTCGAGGGTGCCGCCGAGATCCAGGCACAGGTGATTGCGCGTCGCCTGCTGGCCTGACCGGCGCCCGGTCCCGGAGACAAAGGCCCCGCCACGTGGCGGGGCCTTTTGCGTTTGACACCACATGATCCGGATCAAGGACCGCTGCAACGCGGCATGCTCTTGGGAGCCGAACACATCCCAGGAGATCAATATGTCCTTTACCGAGAAATTCGCCGAAACCCGTAACAACCTGCGCAACCTGCGCAAGGCGATCCCCGACACCTTTGCCGGTTTCGTCACGATGGAAAAGGCGGCCAGCGCGGACGGCGTGCTGAGCCACAAGGAAAAGGAACTGATCGCGCTTGGCATCGCCGTGGCGCTGCGCTGCGAGGATTGCATCACCAGCCATGTCGGGGCCTGCCACCGCGCCGGCGTCACGCGCGAGGAAATGGTCGAGGCCCTCGGCACCGCCATCCAGATGTCGGGCGGACCGGGCCTGATGTATGCCTCCAAAGCCCTTGCCGCCTTTGACGAGGTGTCCGCCGGCACCTGAGACGGGCTGCGGCAGCCTGCCGCGACGGAAACACATTCCGCCATCGTTATATGAATGCAATTTCAGACAACGGATGGATCCGATGACCAGATACCTTGCTCTTGCCCTAGCACTTGCCCTTCCCAACACGCCCCTCCTTGCCCAGCAGGGGCAGCCCGGCGCCCATTTCGTCGAGAACTGGGATCTGGACGGGGATGGCAAGGTCACGGCCAAAGAGGCCGCCGAGCGCCGCGCCAATGTCTTTGCCGCCTTCGACGCCAACGAGGACGGCTTTCTCGACGCCGAGGAATATGTCCTGTTCGACGAGGCGCGCGAGGCCGATATGGCCGCGCAGGGCAACCACGGCCGGGGTGCCATGAAACGCACCGCCGACGGCATGCTGCTGGAACGCAACGATGTCGATGGCGATGGAAAGGTCAGCCTGGAGGAATTCACAGGCACCGCCGCCGACTGGATCGCCTGACTGGACGGCGACAAAGACGGCGTCGTGACCACCGCCGATTTTGGCCGCGGCATGGGCGCGGGCAAGAACTGACGTTTCGCCGCCTTGCCCCCGTGACGCAAAAGTCTGCGCGCAGGGGCAAGATGGTCGACTATACCGCTGAAACGTGATCCTTGGCTGGCAGGGATCATCGCGAAAGAAGCGTCATGTCAGCCAGGCCGGACAAAGTGGTTCTTGCCGTTATTGTCAGCATCGTGGCCATCGTCCTGTTCGACCTGATGGGCCTTCTCATCAAGCGATTGTCGCCCCACTACGGCGCGGCAGAACTTTCGGCCTACCGAAACATCTTTGGCCTGCTACCCAGCGCGATCGTCCTGTGGATGAACAGCACCTGGCGAAACGGAGGTCGACGGCTGGGCATTCGCCAATGGCAGCTTGCAATGGCACGGGGCGTGGCCGTCACTTTTGCGCAGTACCTGTTCTACCTGTCGCTTGGCCTTATGGCTTTTGCCACCACAACCACGATTTCCTATTCCACCGCGCTGTTCACGACTGCCCTTTCCGTCCCGCTTCTGGGCGAACGTGTCGGCCTGATCCGATGGTCCGCGGTCGCCCTGGGCTTTGTCGGCGTCATGATGATCATGCAGCCGGGCACCGCCGGTTTTTCATGGCACATGCTGCTGCCGTTCGGCGCGGCGGCGCTTTATGGGTTTTCCGGCGTTTCCGCGCGCCTGATCGATCCAGAGGTCCCGCCCCCCCTGTTCAACCTGCATTCCTCGGCCGTCGCGGTGCTGGGATCGCTGACGCTGGCCCTGTCGGTTGGAGGGTTCACCCCGGTGGCCAACCTGCAGGACCTGGGGCTTATCGTGTTGATGGGGCTTTTCGGCGGCACGGCGGTGCTGTGCCTTGTCGTGGCCTACCGGATGACCGAACCCAGTAACCTGGCGCCTTTCAGCTATCTGGGGATACCCATCGCCTTTGGCTTGGGCTGGTTGTTCTTCGACGAGGCGCCAATCGACGATCTGTTGCCCGGAGCGCTGCTGATCGTCTTTGCCGGCCTGATGATCCTCTACCGGGAACGGCGCCTCCGCCGCACCGGTCAGAAGACAGGCTGACCCGCGCGAACCCCGCGCAGGTCAGCTTGGTGCAAGGGGGCCTCAGCCGCGCAGCGTGCCGCCGGTGGCCTTGGTCACCTTCTCGACGATCTTGGCGGCGACCGCCTCGATGTCCTTTTCCTTCAGCGTCTTGTCCGTGGGCTGAAGGCGCACCGTGATGGCGAGGGACTTCTTGCCCTCGCCCAGGCTGCCGCCGATGAACTCGTCAAAGACGCGCACCTCGTCGATCAGCGCCTTGTCCGCGCCCTGCGCCGCATTGACCAGCGTCAGCGCCTCGACATCCGCGTCCACGACAAAGGCAAAGTCGCGCTCGACCGCCTGCAGATCGTTCAGCACCAGCGCGGGCCGGGTCGCGCCGCTCTTGCGCGGCATCGGCACCTCTTGCGGCCAGAGCGTGAATCCCACCGCCGGTCCCTTGACGTCCAGCGCGGCCAGAACCTTGGGATGCAGCTCTCCGAAGACGCCCAGCACCTTCTTGGGGCCAAGGCAGAACTTGCCATGCCGCCCGGGGTGCCACCATTCCCGCGCCCCGCGCAGGATCTGCATCTTGGCAGGTGCGCCCATCGCGGCCAGCACCGCCTCGGCATCGGCCTTGGCGTCATACAGATCCACGGGCCGCGAGGCACCGTGCACGTCCTTTGGCCCGGTGCGCCCCACCAGCAGGCCGGTGACCTGCACATGCTGTTCGCCCGGCTCGCCGCCGTGGAAGGCATGGCCGACCTCGAACAGCGCCTGGTCCATGAAGCCCCGCGCCTGGTTGCGCGCCGCTGCCTGCAAGAGGCCCGGCATCAGGGCAGGCCGCATGTGGCTCATCTCAGAGCTGATCGGGTTGGCGAGCATATGCGCATCGTCACCGCCGCCAAACAGCGCCGCCGCCGCTTGGTCGATGAAGGTATAGGTCACGCATTCATTGTAGCCCAGCGCAGCCACGGTCCGCCGCGCGCTGCGCTCACGCAGTTGCATCGGCGACAGGACGGGACGGGTCACGCCATCGCTGAGGCGCGGCAGCGGCTTGCCCTGAAGCTTTGTCAGAGAGGCGACGCGCGCCACCTCCTCGACAAGATCGGCCTCGCCCAGCACGTCGGGACGCCAGGACGGCACATGCGCCATGTCGCCTTCCATGCGGAACCCCAGCGCCTCCAGCGTGCGGCGCTGCTCCTCGGCAGGGATCTCCATCCCCACCAGCGAGATGACGCGGTCCGTGTCCAGCCTGTAGGCGCGCGCGGTGTCCGGCACCTCGCCCGCAACGACAAGCTCGGAGGCCTCGCCACCGCAGAGATCGAGGATCATCTGTGCCGCATCCTCCATCGCCTGCAGGTCATACTCGGGGTCGATGCCGCGTTCGTTGCGATAGCGCGCGTCGGAGTTGATCTTGAGCGCACGGCCCGTGTGCGCGATCTGGATGCGGTCCCAGACGGCGGCTTCGAGGAAGACATTGGTCGTCTCCTGGGTACATCCGGTTTCCAGCCCGCCCATGATGCCGCCGATGGACTCGATGCTCTCGGCGTCGGAAATGACCACCTGCCCGTCAGAGAAAGCATAGGTCTTTTCGTCGAGGCCCACCAGCGTGTCGCCCTGTTTCGCGCGGTGGATGCGCAGCGTGTCACCCTTGACCTTGTCCGCGTCGAAGACGTGCAGCGGGCGGTTGCGGTCGAAGGTGAAGAAGTTGGTGATATCCACCAGGATGGAACGCGGGCGCAGCCCGATGGCACGCAGACGGTCCTGCAGCCAGGCCGGCGACGGGCCGTTCTTCACGCCCCGGATCAGGCGCCCGGCGAAGATATGGCAGCCGCCCTCGCCTTGCGTGTCCGCGTCGATGGTAACGCTGATCGGACAGGGGAACTGGCCCGCGACCTTTTCCACCTTCAGCGGCTTGAGCGTACCGAGACCGCGCGCCGCCAGGTCGCGCGCGATACCGTGCACGCCCAGTGCGTCCTGCCGGTTTGGCGTGATGGCGATCTCGATCACCGGATCGACCTTGGCCGGGTCGTTCTGTGCCAGCCAGTCGGTAAATTTCTGGCCGACCTCGCCCGAGGGCAGCTCGATGATGCCGGTGTGTTCGTCGCTGAGTTCCAGCTCGCGCTCGGAGGCCATCATGCCGTGGCTTTCGACCCCCCGGATGTTGCCCACCGACAGCGTCACGTCGATGCCCGGGACGTAGTCGCCCGGCTTGGCCAGCACCACGGTGATCCCGGCGCGTGCGTTGGGCGCGCCGCAGACGATCTGTTTCAGGCCTTCGTCGGTTTCCACCTTGCAGACGCGGAGGCGGTCGGCGTCGGGATGCTGTTCAGCCTCCTGCACCTTGGCCAGCGTAAAGGCGGAAAGCGATTTCGCCGGATCGACGACCTCTTCGACCTCGAGGCCGAGATCGGTCAGCGCCTCGGAGATCTCGTCGACCGATGCTTCGGTGTCGAGGTGTTCCTTGAGCCAGGAGAGGGTGAATTTCATCGCTTCATGCCCCGCAAATGCGTCACGTCGCGCCGTCCTTAGCGGATCGGGTGATGGGAGGAAAGAGGGCGGCGGTCCGCCAGCTGAAACCGCAGGCAAAAGGGGGCTCTGCCCCCTCGGCCTGCGGCCTTCACCCCCGGAGGTATTTTCAGCCCAAAGAAAC
>NZ_JARAMO010000030.1:0-8632 GCF_028807275.1 Mameliella sp. AT18 | reverse complement strand
CTGGAGATCGCTGACATCTTTCGCGCCCACGGCCCCGCGTGGCGGCGGAACAATGCGGGGCATGTCAGCCTAGCGCTGCTGAAGGTGATGTCGGCAATTGAAACCCGTCGAACCGAGGCGCTCGGCGGGCATGTGACGGGCTGCACCAAATGCGGCCACAACCACATTGCGTATAATTCCTGCAAGAACCGGCACTGCCCGAAGTGTCAGGGGCCAACGGCACGTGACTGGATGGAGGCGCGCGCCGAGGATATGTTGCCCGTCGAGTATTTCCACGTCGTCTTCACGCTGCCAGAAGAGATTGCCCGGATCGCCTATTGGAACAAGCGGGCCGTCTATGGGTTGTTGTCCAAATCTTCGGCGCAAACGGTGATGACCATCGCCGCCGATCCCAGGCGCATGGGCGCGCGGGTCGGCATGACCAGCGTGTTACTCACCTGGGGATCGGCCCTGACGCATCACCCGCATGTCCACATGATCGTTCCCGGTGGCGGCGTGTCGCCGGGCGGGAGCAGCTGGATCGCCTGCCACCCCGGCTTCTTCCTACATGCGCGGGTCCTGTCCCGGCTGTTCCGGCGCCTTTTTCTGGAAGGGCTGATGGACCTGCACTGCGCGGGCAAACTTGCCTTCTTCGGCGATCTTGAAGAGCTGGCTGAGGCCGGTGCTTTCGCTGCTTGCCTCGCCCCGTTCCGCAAATCCGAATGGGTGGTCTACGCCAAACCGCCCTTCGGTGGCCCGAGGCGGTGCTGGCCTACCTGAGCCGCTAAACCCACCGGGTGGCGATCGCGAACGCCCGCCTGGTTAGCGCCGATGCCAATACCGTGGCCTTCCGCTGGAAGGATTGGAGCTGTCGCCCTTGATGGATCGGCGTCTCTACCAAGCCGTATCAACGACGTCCGGCCAACCAAGTTTTAAGATCCCTTTGCGCGGCTTCGAGTGTCTCGATGTTGATGGTGCGCGTTGCCAGAGCGCGGTTCAGTGCACGCACGCGCTTGTTTAGCGTCAGGTGCTCATCGAGGTCCGAAGATACTCCCAGCTTGTCGTAAAGCGATAAAAGGCGATTCTGGACTGTCCGGAGCGACATGCCGCGCCGTTCCGCGATCGACTTGTCCTGAAGCCCCAGCGCGAGATCGATCAAGACGTCGAACTCGCTGTCGTCGAGCCGCGTGCGCGGCGCGGTGCCGCGTTTCTGCAGACGGTGGATTTCGCGATCCACGATGATCTGTGCCTCGACCAGCACGGCGCGCAGCGCCAGCTTGAGACGGTCACGCGACGCCGTCTTGAGGACATAGCCATAGGCGCTCTCCTCGGGCACGACCTGGGCGATCCCGCGCAGATAGGCGTCGTCGGCGTAGTTGGACCAGAACAGGATGCGGCTCTGCGGCCGTTCGGCCCAGATCGTGCGCGCCGCCTCGATGCCGTTGCGGTGTTCCATCTGCAGGTCCATCACGATGGCCTCGATTTCCCCCTGCCGAGCCTCTTCTTCACCGGCCACTCCATCGGCGGCATGAAAGATCTCTGTCACCTCGGGCAGGGCCTCGGCCAGGGCCTCCTGAAGATAGGTCGCATGAAACTGGTCGTCCTCGATGATGAGCACCTTCATGACCGATCACCCAGCATGACCCGAAGCGCGCAGCCGTCGTCGTTCAGGACATCAAGCTCGGCCGAGATCAGCCGCGCCCGCGTCCGCATGTGGGCAAGGCCGGAATTCCGCCGCACCTCCGCCGGAATGCCGCAGCCGTCGTCGCGCACTGTCATGGCAAGGCCGGACCGGGCCATAGGTGCTATCCTTACCTCGATGCGGCGGGCCCCGGAATGGCGCGCGGCGTTGTTGATGGCTTCCTGCGCGATGCGGAAGAGGGCGGTCCGCACGGTCGGGTTCAGCCGGTCCGGCGCGCCATCCGTCTCGTCTATCACCTCGACCTCGACGGGCGCGGAACCGACCGCGCGTTCGAGATGCACTTGCACAGCATGCAGGAACCCGAAAAGCTCCAGAAGGCTGGGGACAGCCGTGTCGATGATCCGACGCAGATCCCCGATCGTTTCCGAGATCCGGCTCGCGAGGTGATCCCGACCGGGCGGCGCGTCTCCGGTGACTTCCCGCAACAGCCTGGTCAGATCGGCAAGGGTCTGGTCGTGCAGGTCCATCCCGATGCGCTGGCGTTCCCGTTCAAGCGTCTGCGTCAGGTCCAGTGCACCGCGGCGCAGACCCTCTTCCCGCGCCTTGGCTTCCTGCCCGACCTGCGCCGCCCGTTGCGCCAGTTCCGCGGTGTGCAAGGCGTGGAAATAGGGCGACAGGACATCGGCCACATGTTGGGCGCGCTGCACCGTCTCGCCGTTGTAGATGCCGGGCGTGGAATGCGAAATGTTCAGCGTCCCAATGGGCTGGCCCATGACCTTCATCAGGACATGCACGCGCGAGCGCAGCGCGTGGTTGAAGATAGGTTCCGAGCATGACCCCTCGAAGGTCTGGCGAGGATCCTGCATGGCATCCTCGCACAGCATGAAATCGCAATGCCCGTTGATCAGGTCCCGGATCGGCGAGACATCGACCCGCGTGCGTGCCCGCGACCACCGCGTCTGGATGCCGACCTCGTAACTCGACAGCCAGCCCGGACGATCATTCAGGCATAGGTCAGCGTGCGTAAAGGGAATGACCTCCGCGATCTCGTTGGCCACCGCTTCGAGCGCCGAGGCAATATCGGTCCGTTCTGCCAGATGCGCCGAAATGCGCAGGAAGACGTCGCCCTTGTCTGGCGCCTGCAAGGCGTTGGTCATCGTCTCCTCCGGTCGCGCAATGCACGTTCCCGCAAGCGTTACAGGGAAATCCGGAGAAAGGAACACCGTGAGCCGCAAAATATTTGCGGGAACCCGCAACAGCTTTGCTGGAGGATACCTTTACAGGTGTCGTTTCGGACCGCATCATCACGCCATCCGCGCCCTTTCCAGGCCGGCATACAGCGCAGGACTACTGTGCGACAGGGAGGAAAAACATGACACTTTCGAAGATGCTGCTGAGTGCGGCAGGCCTTGCGCTTTCTGCGGGACTGGTCCAGGCCGAGTCCCACATGTCCGAAACCGCCGACAAGCGCATCGCGCTGTCCAACAACTATGCCGGCAATTCCTGGCGGCAGGCGATGCTCCAGACATGGCAGGAAATCGGCGCGCAGGCAGTTGCAGATGGCATTATCGCCGCCGCGGACGCCTATACCACCTCCGAGAACCAGCCCACCGAGCAGGCCGCGCAAATCCAGAACCTGATTCTGCAGGGCTATGACGCCATCGTGCTGAATGCCGCGTCGCCCACCGCCCTGAACGGGGCCGTCAAGGAAGCCTGCGATGCCGGCGTGATCGTCGTCAGCTTTGACGGGATCGTGACCGAGCCCTGCGCCTGGCGGATCGCGGTGGATTTCGCGGCGATGGGTCGGGAAGAAGTGGACTACCTCGCCTCGCGCCTGCCCGATGGTGGCAACCTGCTTGAAATTCGCGGCCTCGCCGGGGTGTTTGTTGATGACGAGATCAGCAAAGGCATCCACGAGGGTGTCGAGGTACACAATCAGTTCAAGATCGTCGGCTCGGTTCACGGCGACTGGGCCCAGGATGTCTCGCAAAAGGCTGTTGCGGGAATCCTGCCGTCTCTGCCCGATGTGGTCGGGGTCGTGACGCAGGGTGGCGATGGCTACGGGGCGGCGCAGGCCTTCAAGGCTGCCGGCCGCGACACGCCGCTGATCGTTCTGGGCAATCGTCAGGACGAGCTGCAATGGTGGGCCGATCAACGCGATGCCACCGGATACGAGACGTTGTCGCTGTCAATCGCGCCGGGCGTGGCGTCGCTGGCGCTCTGGGTCGCACAGCAGATCCTTGCCGGCGAAGAGGTGCCAAAGGATCTGACAGTTCCCTTCCTGAAGATCACGCAGGACAATCTTGACGATGCCCTGGCCACCACCCCCGAGGGGTCTGTCGCCAACGTGACCTACTCGCTGGAAGACGCCCAGCAGGTCATCTCCGACGCCAAGTGATCCTGTGATCCTCACCGGCGGGGCGCCCAGACGGCAGCCCGCCGAACCTCATCCCATCAATGGAGCGCTCATGAACGATCATGAGAGAGCGCCCCTCGTGTCGCTGACGGACGCGGCCCGGCATTTCGGGCCCGTTCGCGCGCTCGACGGGGTGACCCTGTCCGTCGCCCCGGGCGATTGCGTCGGGCTGGTCGGCCACAACGGCGCCGGCAAGTCGACATTGGTAAACCTGGTAAACGGCGGCCTGGCACCGTCGTCCGGTACAGTTGGGTTCGCCACGGGCAGCAGCGCGCTGGAGGCGGGCGTGCGGTCGGTCTTCCAGGAACTTTCACTTTGTCCCAACCTGACCGTGGCCGAGAACCTTCGCATCTCTCACAGCGCGCTGAAGGGGCCGAACTGGCGCCGGCCTGCGCGGGCAGAAATCCGCCAGAGTCTCGACACGATTTTTCCCGGCCACGGCATCGACCCGAATGCAGAGGTCGACACGCTGTCCATCGCCGAACGGCAGATGGTCGAGATCGCCATCGGTTTCGCCCCGCGCGGCAGCGAGGCGCGGCTGGTCATCCTGGACGAGCCGACCTCGTCGCTGGACGCCGGCATCGCCGATCAGTTGCTGGCCCATGTAAAACGCTTTTGCGCCTCGGGTGGCGCGGTGATCTTTATCTCGCACATGATGGGCGAGGTATTCCAGGTCGCCACCCGCATCGTTGTTTTGAAGGACGGAAAGGTCGTGGCCGAGCGCCCGACCGAAGACTTCACCCGTCAGGGTCTGGTGGATGCCATGGGCCACGTCACAGCCGACACGGCGGAAACCACCGGGACCGGGCGTGATTTCGGGACGGAGGTCGTTCGCACCGACCAGGGCCTGACCGCCCGCAAGGGCGAGATCGTGGGCCTGTCGGGCCTGGCCGGTCACGGGCAGGCGGCGGCGCTGGCGCGGCTTTACCTCTCGCGCTCGTCAGCGTGGCGGGCGGGCAAAGCCCCCGAGGTGGTGTTTGTCGCCGGAGACCGGCAACGCGACGGAGTTTTGCCACTCTGGTCGATCCTGCGCAACATCTCGGTCTCGATCCTGCCGCAGGGCGCCCGGTGTGGGCTGGTGGACCGTGAGGGTGAGACCAAGGTGGCGCAGGACTGGAAGACCCGCATCGGCATCCGCACCGAAGACGTCGCAAACCCGATCCTGTCGCTGTCGGGCGGCAACCAGCAGAAGGTGCTCTTTGCCCGTGCATTGGCCTCTGCGGCGCCGGTCGTCATCATGGATGACCCGATGCGCGGCGTGGATGTAGGCACCAAGCAGGACGTCTATGCCATGATCCGCGCCGAGGCCGCCCGCGGGCGCACCTTCCTGTGGTACTCGACCGAAACCGAAGAGGTCTGCCAGTGCGACAGAGTCTTCGTCTTCCGCAACCACGAGATCAGCGCCGAACTGACCGGCGCGGAAATCACCGAAGAGAAGATCCTCGAAGCCTCTTTCGAGATGCAGGAGGCGTCATGACTTTCCTTGCCCGCCACCGGATCATTCTTCCGGTGGTCTCGCTTGCCGTATTGCTGGCCGCGACGTTCTACATGCAACCGCGTGCGATGAGCTATTTCGGGTTGAACCTGCTGTTCAACCTCGCGGTGCCGATCGCGCTGGCAACCATCGCGCAGATGATGATCATCATGGTCAACGACATCGACCTGTCTCTGGGCGCCTTCGTCAGCCTTGCGGCCTGTGTCACGGCGACCTTCCTGAACGATGCGCCGATGCTGGGGCTGCTGATCCTGCTGGCCCTGGTCCTGTCCTACGCTGTGCTGGGGGCCGTCATCCACGCGCTAGAGCTGCCCGCCATCGTGGTGACGCTGGGCATGTCCTTTGTCTGGGGCGGGATCGCGCTGTTCATCCTGCCTTCGCCCGGCGGCGCCGCGCCCGGCTGGCTGCGCACGCTGATGACGGTCAAGCCGCCGTTTGCGCCGATGGCCGTCGTCGCTGCGGTGATCATTGCCGCCGTCACCCATCTGCTGATCATGCGCTCCGGCATCGGGACGGTGCTGCGAGGCGTGGGCGGCAACGCGCGCTCGGTCGCGCGGGCGGGCTGGTCGGTGATCCGGCTCAAGGCACTGGCCTACGGGCTGGCAGGGCTTTTTGGCGTGCTTGCGGGCATGGCGCTGGTGGGTCTTGCCACCTCGGCTGACGCCAACATCGCGCTGCGCTACACGCTTTTGTCCATCGCGGGCGTGATCCTGGGCGGTGGCGAGTTCACCGGCGGCAAGGTCAGCCCGACCGGCGCGGTGATCGGCGCCTTCACCCTGACACTGGCGGCGAGCTTTCTGTCCTTCATGCGCCTCTCGCCGGACTGGCAGATCGGCGCACAAGGCGCGATCCTGATTCTCGTGCTGACCGCCCGGCTGATCTTTCGCCAGAAGGGGAGTGAGGCATGAGCGTTCTGAGCAGGCCCTGGCTCTGGTCCTGGCTGGCTGCGGCGGCGGCGTTCTCGCTGACCCTCGGCCTCACCTCGGGGCGGGGCGCCGGAGAGCTGGGGTACGCCGCATTGTCCTTCGGCGCCTTCGCAGCCATCGTCGGGCTGGGGCAGATGCTGGTGATCACCCTGGGACCCGGCAACGTCGACCTGTCGATCCCGGCCACCATGACCCTGGCTGCCACCCTGGCGCTGAAGGCGATGGGCAGCGATCCCGGCACAGCCTTTCTCGGCCTCGTCATCGCGCTGGCCGTCGGTTTCGGCACGGGGGTGGCAAATTACGCGCTGATCTTCCTGTTGCGTCTGCCGCCGATCATCGCGACGCTGGCGGCCTCGCTGATCTACCAGTCGCTGGCCATTTGGTCGAACCGGGGCCTGCGGATCAAGCCGCCCGCCGGGTTGGCCGATTTCGCCACCGGACGTTTCCTGGGCCTGCCCAACGTGGCCTGGGTCGGCCTGGCCCTGGCCATCCTTGTCTGGATTGTGCTGGAACGCTCTGTCTGGGGGCGGTGGCTGCTGGCCACGGGGCAAAACCTGCGCGTGGCGCGGCTGGCGGGCGTGCCGGTCGAACTGGTGCGCGCGTCCACCTATATCTCTGTCGCCGTGTTCGCGTCGCTGGCGGGTTACCTGCTGGCCAGCTTTTCGGGCGGGGCGGCGCTGAACATGGGGCAGGAGTACCTGCTGATGTCCATTGCCGTCGTCGTGATCGGCGGCAGTTCCATCGCCGGGGGCAACTCCAACGTGCCGGGCGTCTGGGGCGCCGCGTTGTTCATGTTCCTCGTTGTCTCGATGCTGAACAGCTACGGGGCAGGGGCGGGCGTGCGCAACGTGCTGACCGGGACGATCATCATCGCCATCGTCATCGCCGCCAGCTCAAGGAGGGCCCGGACATGATTACACTGCCGCCGCACCTGGAAATCCATGATGACCGGTTCGCCGCGCTGGTCCATCCCATGTCGCAGCTGGAGGTGATCGCCGAAGGTTTCACCTGGACCGAAGGGCCGGTCTGGTTCGGGGATCACGACTGCCTGCTGTTCTCGGATATCCCGAGCCAGCGGATCATGCGATGGTCCGAACAAGACGGCGTGTCCGTTTTCCGCTCCGGGTCCGGGTTCAACAACGGCAACACGCGGGATCGCCAGGGGCGGTTGGTAGGCTGCCGTCATGGCATGCGCGACGTGGTCCGGACCGAGATCGACGGGTCACTGACCGTTCTCGCCGACAGGTTTGACGGCAAACGGCTCAATTCGCCCAATGATGTTGTCGTCAGTTCGGACGGGGCTGTCTGGTTCACCGATCCGACCTACGGCATCATTTCGAATTTCGAGGGCTTTCGCAGTGATCCCGAACAATCCGGCTGCAACGTATTCCGCATGTCGCCCGGCGGCGAGCTGAGCGCCGTCGTCACCGATTTCAGCCAACCGAACGGCCTGTGCTTCTCGCCGGACGAAAAGACGCTCTATATCGCCGAAAGCGGATCGAGCCACGACGACTCGGTGCCTTCCGTCATTCGCCGTTTTGCCGTCGAAGGCGGCGACCTGCGCGACACTGGCATCTTTGCCGAGATCGACGACGGCCTGCCGGATGGGATGCGCTGCGATGTCATGGGCAACTTGTGGTCCTCGGCAGCAGACGGTGTGCATTGTTTTGATAGCGAGGGCACTCGGCTGGGCAAGATCCTGGTTCCTCAGGTCGTTTCGAATCTGTGTTTCGGAGGACGCGATGGGCACAGGATGTTCATTACCGCCACCACGTCCGTCTATCGCGTCTTCGTGGACGTGCGCGGTGCCGAGCCTTGGACGCTCGGGAAGCAATAGCAGATCTCGATCCCTTTTGGGGACAGGTTGCACTCCAGCGGGGGTGGGTCCTTTTCGGCAAGGGGATGAGCCAGTATCCGAGCTTTTGATGTAACGGACCGGCCAGCGTTCTCAATTCCTTACAGGGAAGAGAAGGTTCGACGGGTGTCCCGTTCCCTCCGCCACCCACACATTTTTTCTGATGGCAGGAAACAGCGTACAGTGACCGAGGGTCCTGCAAACGCGGGGTTCTTTCCTTGTCCGGGGTTTCTCGGGATTTTGTTCGTTTACGCCTGTGTGCTTCCCTTGCGTGGTCGGAATGGTGGTAAGATGGCGGCGCTGGGCGGCAAGCTGACAA
>NZ_JARAMO010000029.1:0-14692 GCF_028807275.1 Mameliella sp. AT18 | reverse complement strand
CCTTCCGTCGTCGACGACCTCATCGAAAATCGTATGAACAAGGGCTGAGCCGATGATGGACGGAGCAAACACCCCCGCCACCGCCCCCGTGCTGATCCTGCTGGGCCCCCCGGGGGCCGGCAAGGGCACCCAGGCGCGGATGCTGGAAGAGAAATTCGGCCTCGTGCAGCTTTCGACCGGCGACCTTCTGCGTGCCGCCGTGGCTGCGGGGACAGAGGCCGGGCAGCGCGCCAAAGCGGTCATGGAGGCCGGGGAGCTGGTCAGCGATGACATCGTCATCGCCATCCTGCGCGACCGGCTGGCCGAAGCGGATTGCGCCAAGGGCGTGATCCTCGACGGCTTTCCCCGCACCACGGTGCAGGCCGAGGCGCTGGACGGTCTGCTGGCCGAGAGCGGTCAGAAGATCAACGCCGCTGTCAGCCTGGAAGTGGACGACGCCGCGATGGTGACGCGCATTTCGGGCCGCTACACCTGCGGCTCCTGTGGCGAAGGCTATCACGACAGCTTCAAGCAGCCCGCCAAACCCGGCACCTGCGACAAATGCGGCGGCACCGAGTTCAAGCGCCGGGCCGACGACAATGCCGAGACCGTCTCTGCACGGCTCGAGGCCTACCACGCCCAGACCGCCCCGCTGATCGACTACTATGCCGCGCAACACGCGCTGATCGGCATCGATGCGATGGGCGAGATCGACGACATCGCGGGGAAACTCGCCGCGATCGTGAAGACGGCCACCGCCTGAGGCGGGGTCAGAGAAATCGCCCGCCGCGACCCCAGCGCGGCGGGTTCCTGGAGGAAAGAGGAGGACCCGCGACATGGCGGATCAAACCAATCACGGCGCCGAGGCGACCCAGAAGTCCGATGCGGCTTACTGGTCGGCCAACGTGCGTATCATCGTCATCAGCCTCATCATCTGGGCGCTGGTGTCTTTCGGCTTTGGCATCCTGCTGCGCCCGATGCTGTCCGGCATTGCCGTCGGCGGCACCGACCTGGGCTTCTGGTTTGCCCAGCAAGGCTCGATCATCGTCTTCCTGGCGCTGATCTTTTTCTACGCCTGGCGGATGAACAAGCTCGACCGTGAATTCGGCGTCGAGGAGGAGTAAGACGTTATGGATCAGTTTACCATCAACCTGCTGTTCGTGGGCGCGTCCTTCGCGCTCTACATCGGCATCGCGATCTGGGCCCGCGCGGGTTCCACGTCGGAATTCTACGCCGCCGGACGCGGCGTGCACCCGGTCACCAACGGCATGGCGACGGCGGCGGACTGGATGTCGGCGGCCTCGTTCATCGGCATGGCCGGTCTCATCGCCTTCACCGGCTATGACAACTCGACCTTCCTGATGGGCTGGACCGGCGGCTACGTGCTGCTGGCGCTGCTGCTTGCGCCCTACCTGCGCAAGTTCGGCAAGTTCACCGTGTCCGAGTTCATCGGCGACCGTTTCTACAGCCCGACCGCCCGCGTGGTGGCCGTGATCTGCCTGATCGTCGCCTCGGTGACCTATGTCATCGGCCAGATGACCGGCGTGGGCGTGGCCTTTGGCCGCTTCCTCGAGGTGTCGAACACCACCGGCCTACTGATCGGCGCCTGCGTCGTCTTCGCCTACGCCGTTTTCGGCGGCATGAAGGGCGTGACCTACACCCAGGTGGCCCAGTACTGCGTCCTGATCATGGCCTACACCATCCCGGCCGTCTTCATCTCGCTGCAACTGACCGGCAACCCGGTCCCGGCGCTGGGTCTCTTTGGCGATCACACCGCAAGCGGTGAGCCGCTCCTGGCCAAGCTGGATGCCATCGTGGCGGAACTCGGCTTCAACGAGTATACCGCACACCACGGCGACACCTTCAACATGGTGCTCTTCACCCTGTCGCTGATGATCGGCACCGCAGGCCTGCCCCACGTCATCATGCGGTTCTTTACCGTGCCCAAGGTGGCCGACGCACGCTGGTCTGCCGGCTGGGCGCTGGTCTTCATCGCGCTGCTGTACCTGACGGCCCCGGCTGTTGGCGCAATGGCCCGCCTGAACATCACCGACATGATGTGGCCGAACGGCGCATCCGGCGATCCCGTCTCGGTCGAGATGATCGAAGGCGACCAGCGTTACGACTGGATGGCCACCTGGCAGCAGACCGGCCTCCTGGGCTGGGAAGACAAGAACGGTGACGGCCGCATCGCGTACTTCAACGATGCAGATCCGGAAACCGTTGCCAAGATGAAGGAAGCCGGCTGGGGCGAAGCCAACGAGCTGACCAACTTCAACCGTGACATCCTGGTTCTGGCCAACCCCGAAATCGCCAACCTGCCCGGCTGGGTCATCGGTCTGGTCGCTGCGGGCGGTCTTGCCGCCGCACTGTCCACCGCCGCCGGCCTGCTGCTGGCGATCTCCTCGGCCGTGTCCCACGACCTGATGAAGGGTCAGCTGACCCCGAACATCAGTGAAAAGGGCGAGCTGATGTCGGCACGGATCGCAATGGCCGTGGCCATCGTCGTCGCCACCTACCTGGGGCTCAACCCTCCGGGCTTCGCGGCACAGACCGTGGCACTGGCCTTCGGCCTCGCCGCTGCCTCGATCTTCCCGGCGCTCATGATGGGCATCTTCACCAAGGTGAACAACAAGGGCGCGGTTGCGGGCATGGTCTCGGGCCTGGTGGTCACGCTGATCTACATCTTCCTGCACAAGGGCTGGTTCTTCATTCCGGACACCAACTCCTTCACGGATGCCAACCCGCTGCTGGGCACAATCAAGTCGACCTCCTTCGGGGCCGTCGGTGCGATGATCAACTTCGCGGTGGCCTTCACCGTGTCGAAGATGACCCAGCCGATCCCGCAAGAGATCGAAGAACTGGTGGAATCGGTCCGCGTGCCGCGCGGCGCCGGGGCTGCCGTGGACGGTCACTGATATGGGTCGGGCTGTCGCAGCGGCAGCCCCTCCCCTGCGCTTTCGTCCCGTCCGGCCATGTGCCGGGCGGGACTTTTCGTTTGATCTTTCTGACGTCGGACATTCGCCCGCCGGATCGGAATACACCCGACACGCAACGCGTTCCCAAAACCTGCGCCCTGAGACCGCCCGCCCCATGTCTTTTGCGCCGTTGCAGCGCTATGCGGTGCGCAGCATCTCGCGCCCTCAACTGTCGGAGACGTCAAAGTGACCACCGGGCATGTCTTCATTGCCATGAGCCTCGACGGCTATATCGCCCGCGAGGACGACAGCCTGGACTGGCTGACCCCCTACCATGCCCCGGACGAGGATCACGGCTTCGATGCCTTCATGGCCTCGGTCGACGGGCTGGTCATGGGCAGCGGCACATTTCGCACCGTTCTGGGGTTCGGCGGCGACTGGCCCTATGCCAAGCCCGTCATTGTCCTCAGCCACAGCCTGACCCGGGACGACATTCCCGACGCCCTGCGGACACGCGTAACGCTCAGCCGAGAGACGCCTACAGCCCTGATGAGCAGGCTGGACGCGGAAGGGTGGCAACGCGTCTATGTCGATGGCGGTGCGGTGATCCGGTCCTTCCTGCAAGACGGCTTGATCGCGGACATGGAGATCACCCTGGTCCCTGTCCTGATTGGACGCGGACGCAAGCTCTTTGGCGAGATGGACCTGGCGACCGACCTCCGGCTCGATCAGCTCCGGGTGCGCCGGTTCTCCTCTGGCCTCGTCCTGACCCGCTACGCCGTTTCCTCCCCATCTTCCAGCAAGGACGCCTGATGCCCATCGACCACGCCGACCTGCTTCGCTTTCTCTCTGCGGTTCATCCCTATGACGCGCTGGACCCAGAGGCGCTGGACGAACTGCTGCCCGCATTCCGGCCCCAGGCGATGGCCGCCGGAGAGGCGATCTACACACTGGGAGAGAAACTGGACGGGCTGTACCTGATCCATAAGGGCGCGGTGGAGGTTCGCGACCAGAACGGGGTGCAAATCTCTCTCCTGGGGCCGCGCAACTCGTTCGGGGAACGGGGTCTGATGCGGGACGGGCTGGCCGCAACCAGCGCCAGCACGCGCGAGGACACACTGCTATTGGTCCTGCCTGTGGACCAGTTCCAGAAACTGCTGGAAACCCAGCCTGCGGCAAAGAAATTCTTTGATCGCCAGCGCGCCCCGAAACCCAAACGCGCCGACCTTGCCACCAGCCGGGTCGAGACGCTGATGGCCCCGGCCCCCCTGACCTGCCCGCCGGACACGCCGGTGCAGCACGCGGCGCAGCTGATGCATTCGCGGCATATCTCCTCGGTCTGCATCACCGAAGGCAAGCAACTGCGCGGCATCGCCACGATCCGCGACCTGTCCGGAAAGGTGGTGGGCGGCGCCCTGCCCTACGACACCCCCCTGTCCGAGATCATGACCGCCGATCCCGTCAGCCTGCCGCCCTCGGCCATTGGCTCGGACGTGCTGCACATGATGATGGAACGCCGCATCGGCCATGTCCCCGTGACGGAAAATGGCGAACTGGTGGGGATCGTCACGCAAACCGATCTGACCCGCTTCCAGGCCATGACCTCGGCGGAACTGGTTTCGGAAATCGCCCGCGCGAGAGACGCGCAAGACATGGCCCGTGTCACCGCGCGCATCCCGCAACTGCTGGTCCAGCTTGTCGCCGGCGGCAATCGGCACGAAGTCGTCACGCGGCTGATCACCGACATCGCCGACACCGCCACCCGCCGCCTGCTGACGCTGGCCGAGGCGCAGCTTGGCAAGCCTCCCGTGCCCTATCTCTGGGCCGCCTGCGGCAGCCAGGGGCGGCAGGAACAGACCGGTGTGTCGGATCAGGACAACGTGCTGATCCTTTCGGACGATGTGACCGACGACCAGATGCCCTATTTCGAGGCGCTGGCCAATTACGTCTGCGACGGGCTGAACACCTGCGGCTATGTCTATTGCCCCGGTGACATGATGGCCACCAACCCGCGTTGGTGCCAGCCGGTTCGCACCTGGCGGCAGTACTTCGACAACTGGATCGCCAAGCCCTCGCCCGAGGCTCAGATGCTGGCCAGTGTCATGTTCGACCTGCGCGCCATCGGCGGCACAACGGCGCTTTTCGAGGACCTCCAGGAGACAACCCTTGCAAAGGCCGCCAAGAATTCGATCTTCGTGGCGCACATGATCTCGAACTCGCTGAAACACACGCCGCCGCTTGGCCTGTTGCGCGGGTTCGCCACGATCCGCTCAGGCGAGCACAAGAACCAGCTGGACATGAAACATAACGGCGTCGTGCCGGTGGTCGACCTTGGCCGGGTCTACGCGCTGCAGGGACGGTTGACCCCGGTCAACACGCGCGCGAGGCTCGAGGCGGCCATTCCCGCCGGTGTGCTCAGCCAGTCCGGCGGGCAGGATCTGCTGGACGCCTACGACCTGATCGCCGAAACCCGGCTGGAACAGCAGGCCCGCCAGATCAAGGCCGGCAGCGCGCCGGACAACTACCTGGCCCCCGCCGACCTGTCGGATTTTGAGCGGAGTCATTTGCGCGACGCCTTTGTCGTGGTCAAATCCCTGCAATCGGCGGTAGGCCACGGCAAGGGAATGCTGTCGTAACAGCGGCCCGCGCCCGGAGGAGGGCGCGGCGGAGGAGGAGAGAGTATGTTTCTGGAACTGATCGCCGTCTTTGTCGCGGGGTTCTTCGGCGCGGGCATCATGATGCTGCTGAACTGGCTCTCCGGGCGACGTCTGCCGCGCTGGTTCGTGCCGCTGGGCGCCGGGGGGGCCATGCTGATCGCCGCCATCGCCAGCGAATACAGCTGGTACGGCCGCACCGTGGACAACCTGCCCGACGGGCTGAGCGTGGCGCAAAAGGTCGAAAGCCGGGCCTTCTGGCGGCCTTGGACCTATCTCTATCCGCTGACCGACCGTTTCGTCGCCGCCGACACCGCCAACCCGCTGAAGAACACCGAACAGGACGGGTTGTACCTGGTGAACCTCTACTTCTATGGGCGCTGGCGGACCAACCGTGTGGTGCAGGTCATGGTCGATTGCGCCGGCCATCGCCGCGCCGACCCGGTGCTGGGCGACGGGTCAGAGCCGCTGTGGCGCGATGTCGGGCCGGAGGATCCCATCGTCAAGACGGTCTGCGCAGAGGTCTGATCCCATGAGCAAGCTCAGCCTGCGCCTGCGTATCTTCCTGTTTTTCTGCCTTCTGGCCCTGGGCGGCACCGTCCTGACGCTGGGCGCGCTATACGCGGGGCATTCCCGCGCGCTGGCCAGCACCCCCGCGAACGGCTTTGTCTTTGCCGGGATCCTGGCCAGCTTCGGCCTGGTAGCCCTGACCACGGGTGTCTGGCTGCTGTTTGACGAAAACGTCGCCAAGCCGATCGAACGCCTCTCGGGACAGTTGCGCGCCCGCGCCCATGCCGGGGCCGGGTTGCAGGTGGACACCGATGCCGCGCGCTATCTGGGGGACCTCGCCCCGGCGGCCAGCGCCATCACGGCCGCGCTGTCCGACAGCGCGGTCAGCACCGCCGAACGCATTGCCGTCGAGACCGAACGCCTGGCCGCGGAAAAAGCCCGGCTGACCGCGCTGTTGACCGAAATCCCCGTGGCGACCCTGCTGGTCAACGCCGACGACCAGATCGTACTGTATGACGGACAGGCCGCCGAGGTGCTGGCCCAGCAGGCCGTGCCCCGCCTGAATGCCCCCCTGGCCGACTACTTCGACCCGGCCAGCCTGCGCGCCGCCCGCAGCGCGCTGATGAAATGCGGCAAGGAAATCAGCCGCACGCTGAAAGGGCTGGACGGACAGCAGACCTATGACGCCCGGATGAAGCCGACCGAGGGCGGCGGCTACATGATGATCATCGACGCCGCCCATATCGAGATCTCACCCGAAGCCGCGCGGCCTCTGGTCTATGATTTCGACCTGATGCAGGGGCGCAGCGGAGCCAAACTGGACGAAACGCCGCTTTCGGCGCTGACCTTCACCGTTTTCGACACCGAAACCACGGGGCTGTTGCCGCACAAGGACGAGATCGTACAGATCGGCGCCGTGCGCGTGGTCAACGGGCGCATCGTCGAGGGCGAAAAGATCGACCAGCTGGTCGATCCGGGCCGCCCGATCCCGCCTGCCTCGACCAAGGTGCACAAGGTGACGGATGCGATGGTGGCAGGCCAGCCCAACATCGCGCGCGCCGGGCGGCTGTTCCACGGTTTTGCCCGGGATTCCGTGATCGTGGCGCATAACGCGCCTTTCGACATGGCCTTTCTGCAACGCCACAAGGGGCGGATGGGCGTGGTCTGGGACCACCCGATCCTGGACACGGTGCTGTTGTCGGCGGTGCTGTTCGGGGCCTCGGAAACCCATACGCTCGACGCCCTGTGCGAGCGGCTGGGCGTCACCATCCCCGAACCGCTGCGTCACACGGCACTGGGCGATGCCCGCGCCACGGCAGAGGTCCTGGTGCGGATGCTACCCATGCTCAAGGCGCGGGGGCTGGATACTTTCGGAGAGGTGATCAGGGAGACGCGCCGCCACGGCCGGCTGCTGGAGGATCTGAACTAGGGGACCTGCCCCTCGACCCGCCTCAGGGGCACCTTGCCCTCGTCCAGAACCGTCTTTGTCATCGCGGCCACCCCCGCCGGGTCCCTGGCCGCCCATGACAGCACGCCGCCCCGGTCTGCCGGGAACCCCAGCGCCTCGACCGAGACCGCGTCGATGTCGCTGGCTGCAAGCCCCTCGGCCTGCAAGTCACGGGCGGCGGAGACAAGAGCCACCAACAGCCGCTCGCGGATTTGGTCCGGAGTGTAGTCGCCCCGTTCCAGCCGATGAAAATGGGCCTCTTCCAGCGCCAGGTCCGCGACGATGGGATCGTCCACCTTGCCGTTGCCGCCGGGGTAACGATACCACCCTGCCCCGGTCTTGCGCCCCAGCTTGCCCAGTTCCATCATCCGCACCAGGATCGGCAAGTCCTGCGCGCCTTCGCCCGCCTTCCGACGGGCCCAGGCCAGGTCAAGCCCGATCCGGTCCTCGATCTCGAAGGGACCGGCGGCAAAGCCGAACTCCTCCATTGCCTCGTCCACCTCCGAGGGGGTCGAGCCATGCAGGAACACCGCCTCCGCCGCGTCCCGAAAAGGCATCCACAGCCGTTCCGCCAAGGTGTCGTCAGCCAAGAAAATGCTCCTGCGCGATAAGGGCCAACAACCGCTCCAGCGTTTCTTCCAGCGTCGCACCGGAGGTGTCGAGCAGCGCATGGGCACGTTCATAAAGCGCCTCGCGCGCCTGGAGGATGGATTTCAGCTGAGCCATCGCCTCGGGCTGACCCGCCATCGGACGTTCGTCCCCCTGGGCGCGCACCCGGGCCATGTGCTCCTCGGGCGCGGCCTTGAGCCATATCGTATTGAAATGTGCCAGCAGCCGGTTGTAGGTGCCCGGCTCGGCCACGATGCCGCCGCCAACCGCCAGGATCACCTGGTCATGGGTCGCGATCACGCGGTCCAGCGCATCTGCCTCCAGCTTGCGATAGCCCTCTTGACCGTAAAGCGCCATGATCTCGCCCACCGGCATCCCGCCGACCTCGGCGATCTCGCGGTTCAGTTCGACAAAGGGCACGTCCAGCGCAGCGCCCGCCAGCCGGCCCAGCGTCGACTTGCCCGCGCCGCGCAGGCCCACGAGACAGATCCGCTGCGCCCGCCGCCCGCCGGGGGCAGCCTCCAGCAGCAGTTCGCGCACCTGCGCCTGAACCGGTCCTTCGGCCTGGCGGTACATTTCGGCCATGTGCAGTGCCTCGGATGTCCAGGGGTCCTCTTCGCCCACCAGCCATTCGATCCGCAGGTCCAGCGCATCGGCCACCTTGCACAGCAACCCGATAGAGATGTTGCCCGCCCCGCTTTCCAACTGGGCCAGGTAACGCGGCGAGACGCCTGAGGACTCCGACAGCACACGGCGCGAGATGTTCCGCTGTTCGCGGGCCTGGCGCACGCGTTGGCCGACACGGGCCAACAGGCCCGCGACCGTGGCATTTTCCGCAGGTTCCGTTTCCAGGGCCACCCGATCCGACACCTCTGGTCCTTCCGATTGCGCGTTCCGACTTGTGAACTATAGTGCATAGCTCAATTCAGACGCGCAGGAAAGAACCGCCTTGATGCGGCGGGACGTAACGTCACGAACAGGATGGAACGGAGATCAGTCCCCGCGGCCCAGCACGCTGTCGGGGACGACAAGCGCCTCGATCAGGGCGTGGCAGAGGCCGGTGCATTCCTTGCAGCCGATGCAGGTGCCCCCAGTCTCGTAGAATTTCTCTCCGAAGGCACGGGCGCGCGGGGCATGGCCGATCAGGCGGTCGCTTTGCATGGCATCACTTTCTGTTCGCGGCAGAAGATTCGAGTCCCAAGCTTACCGCCCCAGCCAAGCCCCACCTTGTTCCAGATCAAAAAGGGCCGGGTTCGCGCTGCAAACCCGGCCCCCGGCCCGTCTTCCGGGCGTTTTCCTACAGGCAGACCACGGCCGGATCATCGTCGCTGTAAAGCCTGTCCAGCAGGGATGCCCGGCGCGCCAGCACCTTGCGGTAGTTCAGGTTGCCCTTGGCGGTGATTTCTCCATCGCCCAGCGAGGGCGGTTCCGCCAGCACCATCACGCGGTTGACCCGCGCGGCTGATCCGTGATCGGCGCGCAGCGCCAGCTTCTTGGCCAGGGCGGCGCGCAGGGCATCGCTCATCAGGGCACCGTCCTTTTCGGCGCCCTCCCCGGCTAGGGCAAGCGCCTCTGCCGAGGGGAAGATCATCAGACCCACCTGCGACTTGTCGGCCCCGCAGATCACCATGTCTTGCACAAGAGTGCCGTACTCCTGCAGCAGTTCCAGCCGCAGCGTCGCCGCCCGCACCCAGGTGCCGGTCAACAGCTTGAAGTCTTCGGAAATCCGCCCGTCGAACCGCATGCCCTTGTTCAGGTCATTGTCATCGACGAATTTCACCGCGTCCCCGGTGCGAAAGAAGCCCTCTTCGTCGAAGGCTTCGGCGGTCTTTTCCGGATCGTGCAGGTAGCCCGGCATGATGTTCGGACCACGCACGCGGATCTCGCAGCGCATGTCCTCGTCCGGGATCAGCTTGACCTCGACCCCGGTCATGGGGACGCCGATGATGCCCGACATATGCGTCGGCTCGTGCTGGATCAGGCAGGCAGGACCGGTTTCGGTCAGCCCCCAGGACGAATTCATCAGCGGCACCGCGCCACGCACCTCGCGCGCCATGTCCTCGAGATCGTCCCAGACATCCTGCGGCAACGAGGCGCCTGCGTAAAAGAGCATGTCGAGATCCTCGAAATAGCTCTTGCGCAGCTCCGGGTCCGCCTTCATCGCGTTGCGGATCATCGAGAACCCGACTGGCACGTTGAAGGCCAGCGTGCCGTTCTTCATCCGGTTGTTCTCGATCGTCTCGGCGATTTTTGCCGGGATCGGCTTGCCCGCGTCGATATAGAGCGTGCCGCCATTGGCCAGCATCATGTTGAAATTGTGCGACCCGCCAAAGACATGGTTCCAGGGCAACCAGTCGACGATCCGCGGCGCCCGGTCGCGCAGGAAAGGCAGCGCATCGGCCAGCTGCGCCTGATTGGCACACATCATCCGCTGGGTGGTGATGACCGCCTTGGGGTGCGAGGTCGAACCGGAGGTCATCAGGTACTTGGCCACGGTATCGGGACCGACCTCTGCCGCGGCCTTGTCCACCGCCGCATCATCGCAATCACCCAGAAGCGCGGTCAGTTCCGTCTCGCCCGCCTGCGGGTTCCGGGCCACGACGCGTTCCATGCCGTCGAACAGGTCATGCGCCAGCGCGGTGGCGAAACGCGCGCCATCGTCGGCAAAGACCATCGCCGGTTTGACCAGTTGCGCGCAGTGTTCCAGTTGCGGCCAGGCGCCGGGGATCAGGGCGTATTGCTCGGCCAAGGGCACCGTGGGCACGCCGACATATTGCGCCGCCAGCGTCAGCAGCGCGTGATCCACCCCGTTGCCGGAAATGATCAGGATCGGCGTGTCGGCGTTCATGCCCCGCGCCAGCAGGCTGGAGGCTATGCGGCGCACGCTGTCGCGCGCCTGGGCATAGGTGACCTCGCGCCAGCCTTCGCCGTCACGTTCGGCCAGAAAGACCGCCTCGGGCGTTTCCCCGGCCCAGCGGTCCAGCCAGTCGCCGGTCTTTGTCGCGGGCTCGGTCATCTCGTAGCCCGAGCGCAGGATGATGGTGCCGTCCGGCCGGTCCTCGCGGGTGACGGAATGGGCGCGATACTTGCTCATTTCGGCCTCCTCAGCGCTGCGGCAGACGCACCGCCGCATCCAGCCGGATCGTGGTGCCGTTGAGATAGGGGTTGGCGACGATCTGGCTGACCATCTGGGCGTATTCCGCAGGCTCTCCCAGGCGGTGCGGGAACGGCACGTTGGCGACGATCCCGGCGGTCACATCCTCGGGCAGACCTTCCATCATGGGCGTGTTGAACAGGCCCGGGGCGATGGCCATGACGCGCACGCCCTGTTTCGCCATCTCGCGGGCAGCGGGCAGGCACATGGCCGCGATGGCCCCCTTGGAGGCCGAATAAGCCGCCTGGCCGAACTGCCCATCCTGATAAGCGATGGAGGCGGTGTTGACGATCACGCCACGTTCGCCGGTGTCCTCGGGCTCCAGCGCCATCATTTCGCGCGCGGCGTAGGACATGACGAAATAGGTGCCCATCAGGTTGACCCGGATGGTCTTTTCGAAAAGGTCGGTCGAGAGCTTGCCCTCGCGTCCGACAATGCGGGCCGCAAGGCCGATCCCGGCACAGCTGACCGCCACGCGCGGCGCGCCAAGCTTGTCCACGATTTCAGACATGGCCGCCGCGACCGAGGCCTCGTCTCCGACGTCCGTCTTTACCGCGTGCCCGCCGATCTCGGCGGCGACCGCTGCGCCGCGCTCGGCGTCGAAATCCAGGATGCCGACCCGCGCGCCTTCGCTGGCAAGACGTCGCGCCGTGGCCGCGCCCAACCCGCTTGCACCGCCCGAAACGACCGCAACTTTATCCGTGATGTCCATAGCTTACTCCTCGCGCCAGACGCGTTACATTGGGCTTGAAAGGTTTCCGGGAATGGTCGCGGCACCACGCGCCGCGACCGGGGCCAGAGCCCTACCCCGGTATCAGGAAGAGGGTGATCGCCGGGAAGGCCACCAGAATGACCACGCGGATCAGGTCAGAGACGACGTAGTAGAGCACCGCCTTGTAGGTCTCGACCATCGGTGTTTCCGGGTCCATCGCATTGATGACAAAGAGGTTCATCCCGACAGGTGGCGTAATTAGCCCGACCTCGACCACGATCAGCACAAGGATACCGAACCAGATCGCCGCGTGTTCCGGGCTCATGCCGAAGTCCAGCGCCATGATCACCGGAAAGAAGATCGGGATCGTCAGCAGGATCATCGACAGGCTGTCCATGAAACAGCCCAGCAGCAGGTAAATGACCAGGATGATCGCCAAGACCGCAATCGGGGACATGCCCAGTTCGACAACCCAGTTCGACAGTTCCTGCGGCACCCGCGTGCGCGCCAGGAACAGGTTGTAGAAGGCCGCGCCGAAGACGATGAAGAAGATCATGGCCGAGGACCGGGCCGTGTCGGTAAAGCTGTCCAGCAGGGTCCGCCAGGTCAGCCCGCCATTGAACAGCGCGATGATGCCGGTGCCCAGTGCGCCAACCGCCGCGCCCTCGGTCGGGGTGAAGATACCGCCGTAGATGCCGCCCACCACGGCGATGAAGACCAGCAGCACGGGCCAGACATCCAGGATCGCGCGGATGCGGTCGGCATAGGGAACCGGCTCGCGCACCCCGGCGGATTCCGGGTTCACCCGAACGTAGATCGACACGGCGATCATGTAGCCGATGGCCGCCAGCACACCCGGGATGAAGGCCGCCAGGAATAGCTTGGCGATGTTCTGTTCCGTCAGGATGGCATAGATCACCAGCACCACGGAGGGCGGGATCAGGATGCCCAGTGTGCCGCCGGCCGCCAGCGTCGCGGTCGAGAAACCGCCCTGGTAGCCATAGCGTTTCAGTTCGGGCAGGGCCACGCGGCTCATGGTGGCGGCGGTGGCCAGCGAAGACCCGCAGATCGCGCCAAAGCCCGCGCAGGCACCAATCGCCGCCATCGCCACACCGCCGCGACGGTGCCCCAGCCAGCTTTCCGCGGCCTTGAACAGCGCCTGGCTCATGCCGCCCAGCGTCGCGAAATAGCCCATCAGCAGGAACATCGGCACAATCGACAGCGAGTAGCTGGAGAAGGTCGAATAGGACAGGTCCTTGAGCTGCGCCAGCGGCAGCCGCGTGCTGCCCATGACCAGCCAGAACCCCGCAAAGCCGGTGCCAAACATGGCCAGCCCGATCGGCACGCGCAGGAATATCAACAGCAGCAGGGCCGGAAAGGAATAGATCCCGATCTCGAGGTTGCTCAATGATCCGCTCCCACGGCATTCGGCACGATCACGCGCCCGGACAAGAGTTCATACAGCCGCACGATGACGACATAGACGGAGGTGATGGCCGCCAGCACGGCCCCGAACAGGCTAGCCGCATAGGCCCACCAGATCGGGAATTCGAGCAGCAAAGAGGTTTGCGCCGCACCGAACCCGTTCGGCATCTTGCGGACCATCCCCTCGTAGAGCTGGACGGCGATCGTCACGAGGGCGACGGCGAAGAGGACCGCAATCAGGAAATCCAGCACGCGGTTCACGTTGCGCGACAGCATGTTGGTGAAGACATCCACAGAGGCATGCCCCATCGTCACCTGGCAGAAGGGCAGGAAGGCGAAGATGCAGAAGGCCATACCGGCCTCGACCAGCTCGTATGACCCACGGATTGCCCCGATGCCGACATCATTGATCAGCCAGTTGGCCAGCCCAGGTGCAATGCCCTGAACGAGGTCCGAATGGAGGCCGGAATTCACTGCGCGCCCGACGATAGAAATACAGGTGATCAGGATCAGCGCGGTCAGGATGACCCCGCCCAAGAGCGCCATGAAGCGCGCAACTCCCACCACGATGCGGTGCAAACCGGTCATCGTTGACGTCCCCCCTTGGTTTCATGAAGGGCCGCGGATTTCTCCGCGGCCCCGGGTTTCAGAGGCTTACTTGCCCCAGGTGTCCATCTCGGACGTGTACTCCGCCATCAAGGCGCGGGCCTGGTCGATCAGGGCCTGACCGTCGATGCCCTTGCTCTGCATGTCGGCGATCCAGGTCTCGTAGATCGGGTTCACCAGGGCGTCCCATTCCTTGGCTTCTTCCTCGGTCACGGTGAAGATGTTGTTGCCAAGGTCCACGGCGATCTGACGTGCCGGGCCATCGGCATCCGCCTGGGTGCCACCCGCAAAGATCGAGAAAGCGAGGCCCGAGTTGTCGTCGATCACCTTCTGCAGGTCTTCGGGCAGGCTTTCGTACATGTCCTTGTTCATCGCCAGGACGAAGGTCAGGTTGTACAGCGCGGCGCCGTCGAACTCGGTGTGGTTCTTGACCAGCTCCGGCACCTTGAGGGCCGAGGTCACTTCCCACGGGATCGTGGTACCGTCGAGAACGCCCTTGGACAGCGCTTCGGAGACCGCCGGGACCGGCATGCCGATCGGCTCGGCGCCGACGCGGGTCAGCAGGTCGTTCACCAGGCGCGACCCGCCGCGGATCTTCATGCCTTCGAGGTCGGAAGGCACGCGCACCGGTTCGTTGGTGTGGAACATGCCGGGGCCGTGCACCCAGGTGCCCAGGAT
>NZ_JARAMO010000003.1:0-16519 GCF_028807275.1 Mameliella sp. AT18 | reverse complement strand
CGGAGGTATTTTCGGCCCAAAGAAACACGGGCCGCGCGCCAGCCTTCTTTGGTTTTCGAAATACCCTCGGGGGTGAATGGGCCTTGGGCCCAGAGGGGGCAGCGCCCCCTGTCCCCCTATCCGCGCGCGCCCAGTCCCATCTGCATGAGCGAGGTCCGCACCGGCTTGAGTCCATAGAGCGCGTCCAGCCCCTTGGCGCGGATGTCGCGCAGCGGCTGCGCCGAGAGCTGAGAAATGCGGTTCAGCGCGGTGATCCCGGCAACGCGGGCGCGGATATCCGTGATGCGGGAGCGGTGGTAGGCGGACAGCATCTGCGCATCGCCCAGACCCTCGGGGCGGGCCAGTGCCAGGTCGCGCAGGGCGGCGAGATCCTTGAGGCTCATGTTCAGGCCCTGTGCGCCGATGGGGGGCACCACATGCGCCGCCTCGGCCACCAGTGCGAGGCGTTGGGACGACAGGCGTTCCGCCTCTTGCGCGATGATCGGCCAGATCGTGCGACGCGAGGCCAGTTCCAGCGGACCGAAGAGAAAGCACGACCGTTCCGACATTTCCGCCTGGAAAGTCGCGGGGTCCAGATCGAATAGGCGTTGTGCCTTTGGGCCGTCCTCCATCCAGACCACGGCGGAACAGGGGCGGCCATCGAGGTCGGGCAGGGGAACCAGGGTGAAGGGGCCGCCGGTGCGGTGGATTTCCGTCGAGACGTTGCAATGCGGGATCGGATGCGTGACCGCGAAGGCCAGCGCCTTTTGCCCGAACCGCGTTGTCTTGACGCCGATGCCCGCCGCCTGGCGCATGGGCGATGCGCGTCCGTCCGCCGCCACCACCATCCGGCAGCGCACCTTGCTGCCGTCCGAAAGCGTCACGCGGGCCTCACCCTCGCGGGTGAAGAGCGCGGTCGTGCCGGTGCCGGGGCGGAAATCGACATTGGCCAGCTCGCCCAGGCGGGCCGCCATTTCCCGCCGCAGCAGCCAGTTGGGCAGGTTCCAGCCAAAGGGGCGGTCCGAAAGGTCGGCGGCGTCGAAATCGCGGGTCACGCGCGGCTCGGCCACCGGGCCGCCCGCATCGACGATCCGCATGACCTGCAACGGCATGGCGTGATCCGCCAGCCGGGACCAGAGGCCGATTTCGTCGAGAAAGGCCTGGGCCGGTTGCAGGAAGGCCGTGGTGCGCAGGTCCGCACCGTCGGCCTCGCGCTCTGTCACCGGCGGGGTGGGGTCGACGCAGAGCGTCGAGAACCCGGCAGAGGCAAAGCCCGCGGCCGCGGTCAGACCCGCGATGCCGCCGCCCGAAATGACGATATCGTAATCCATCTTCACGACTCCTTTGCCGGGACCCTAGGGCGGGTGCGGGGGAATGTGTATCGGGATCGGTGTCGCGCGGGGCGCGGTTTGCGGTCGCGGGGTTACTTGCCGACGGAGATGAGGATCAGCACGACGTAGACCACCGGAACGAGGGCCAGGGCCGTCATCGCAAGCCCGGGAAGGCCGAACAGCGCGGTCATCGCGGCGCCGGCGCCCACCAGCAAGGCGGCGATCAGGTAAGCCACCTGTTCCGGCGAGATCGCCTTGCGGGGCATGTCCTGGGCGGCGGCGGTTTCGGCACTCGACATATTCGCATCTCCTGATCTGTTCTGATGGTGGAAATAACACTTGGGTGCCTGCCGAACAGGTGCTTAATGTCGCATGCCACATGAAGCTTTTGTGGATCAATTCTCCGCCCGCCTTGGCGGCGCGCTATTTCAACCCGCGCAGGAACGCCACAAGGTCATCTGTGTGGTGGTGGATGTGGTCCGCCGGGGCCGCCTCGGGCGCGACATGAACCGTACGCATGCCCATCGCGTGCGGGGCGGCCAGGTTGCGCGGATCGTCCTCGAACATCGCCGCTACTGCCGGGTCCAGCCCGTCGCGGGCAAAGATGCGCTCGAATGCCTCGGGCCGGGGCTTGGGCGTGTATCCTGCGTCTTCGACGCCATAGATCGCGTCAATGGCGGCCTCCAGCCCGCGCGCCTTGAGCACCTGGGCGGCATAGGGGGCGCTGCCGTTCGTGTAGACGATGCGGCGGCCGGGCAGGGTGGCGATCAGCTCGGCAAGGTGCGGATCGGGCGTCAGCGCGTCGAATGAAATGTCGTGTACGTCCACCAGGTAGTCTTCGGGGTCGACCTCGTGATGGGTCATCAGCCCGGCCAGGGTGGTCCCGTAGCGCGCCCAGTAGTCGCGGCGCAGCTGGGCGGCCTCGTCCCGGGCGGCGCCGGTCACGCGCATGACATAGGTGTTCATGCGCGCCTCGATCTGGTCGAAAAGGCGCACGGCAGGAGAGTAGAGCGTGTTGTCCAGGTCGAAGACCCAGGCCCGCACATGGGCAAATCTGTCCTTGGTCATGTCGAATGCCTACCTTTTGCTCGGTCGCGCGGCAATCCGCGCAGCTTGAACCTGCCATGCTGCTGGCGCTATCGTGGCGCGGTGGACGCAGGGAGGGTTCTATGAGCGAGGTCAAGCCGGCACAGAAAGATGCCTATACGATGATACTCGAAGCCATCGATTCAGGTATCTACAAGCCGGGAGACCGCCTGGTGGAAAGCGAGTTGGCAGAGCGTTTCGGCGTGTCGCGCACGCCGATCCGCGAAGCGTTGCAACGGCTGGAAACCCAGTCGCTCTTGGCGCGCGACGGGCGGTCGCTGATCGTGGCCTCGCTGGATCACAACCAGATGGCCGAACTTTACGCGGTACGTTCCGAGCTGGAGGGGCTGGCCGCGCGGCTGGCGGCAAGGCACGCGACCGAGGAAGAGGTGCGGGTGCTGCGCGACATGATCGAAGAGGATCGCGCCCTGTTGAACGATCCAGCGGCGATGGCTCGGGCCAACCGGCGGTTCCACCGGATGATCCACCTGGCTTCGCACAATCGCTACCTGGTGCAGCAACTGGACCTTGTCTATCGGTCGATGGCGCTGATGGCGACAACCTCGCTGGCAGCGAAGGGGCGGGGCGAGATCGCGCTGGGCGAACACCAGGCCATTGTCGATGCGGTTTCCAAGCGGGACGAGGACGCGGCCTACCGTGCGCTGCGCGACCATATCTCGACCGCGTTCATCACCCGCCTGAAACAGGACAATGCCGAGCACATGACGGTATGACCTCGGCCTCAGCCCTCGGGCGGCAGGTCCGATCCGGGGCGGTCCGGGGCCGAGCGGCCATGCTGGGTCTTGTCCCAGTAGAAGGGATTGCGCAGGGTTTCCCAAAGCGCCTTGTAGATCGCCAGTGTTCCCAGCGGGAAATAGGCGAAGAGCGTCGGCACCCAGGCAAAGAGCGCGCGGTGCGGGCTACGGGCCAGCGCGGCCAGGCCGATCAAGATCGACACCGCCTCGGCGCTGAGGAAAAGCGTCGTCAGACCCAGGATCAGGGGGCGCGAGAGGTGTGGGTCCAGCGGGTGCGGCAGCCCCATCAGGATCAGCCAGAAGGACCACAGAACCGGTGCAAGCGCGAATTGCACCAGTGTCGTCAGGAAAAGCAACTGCACCCCGGCAAAGCGTTTCGGCCCGAGATCGCGCCATAGCCTGCGCGGGTTGCGGGTATGGACCCACCAGGTGATCCCGTAGCCCTTGAGCCAGCGAGACCGCTGCTTGATCCAGGGCCAGAAGCGGTTATTGGCCTCCTCGCGGGTGACGCTGGAAATCAGTTCGGTCCGAAACCCGTGCCGCGCAAGGCGCACGCCAAGGTCGGCGTCCTCGGTCACGTTATGCGCGTCCCAGCCGCAGACCTTTTCCAGAACCGCGCGGCGAAAGAACACCGTCGTTCCGCCCAGTGGCACGACAAAACCCAACCGGGACAGGCCGGGTAGCAGGATGCGGAACCAGCTGGCGTATTCGATGGTGAAACAGCGCGACAGCCAGTTGGCGCGTGGATTGTAGTAGTCGAGGATGCCCTGCAGGCAGCCGACCTCGGCCGGGGCGCGGGCAAAATGGCCCGCGACGCGGGTGATCTGGTCGGGGGCGGGGGCATCCTCGGCATCGTAGATTCCGACGATCTGCCCTCGCGTGAACCGGTAGGCATAGTTCAGCGCCCGGGGCTTGGTCGTGATCCGGCCGGGGGGCACGGTGATCGTGCGCATCCAGGGCGGCAGACGGGTGCGGGACAGGGTTTCGCGGGTCAGCTGGTCCTCTGCTTCCAGCACCAGAACGACATCCAGCAGCGCCTTGGGGTAGGAGAGCCGCGACAGGCGTTTGACCAGCGTCTGGGCGATGTCCTCTTCGCGAAAGAGCGGCACCAGGATCGAGACCAGCGGCGGGTCGGCGGGCAGGGTGGCATGGACCGGCGGAGCGCGCCGGGGCAGGGCGGCGAGGGCCGCCAGCTTCATCAGTTGCGCCAGCACCAGGGATCCCAACGCCAGAAGCAGCGCAGCCCCGAACAGCAGGCGCGGCGCCAACAGCAGCAACACCAGGCAGAGGAGGCCCGCGCCAATCGCCAGCATCCGCGTGCGCGGGGTCATCCGGTTCAGGTCGCGGCAGCTGTCCTCGTCGGGGACCCATGTCTCGGCAGCCTCTGCCAGCCGGGCGCCGGCCCGGGCCGAGATCTCGGCGTGAATGTCGGCCTCCAGCGCCAGCGCCATGACGACGGGGCCGATGTCGGGCGGCAAGAGCGGCAGCAGGTCGGGGAAATCATCCGGTCGGGAGGTGGCCAGCAGCAGAGTGTCGCCCACGCGCATCCAGGGCAGGACCCCGTGCTCCAGGCAGAACTCCGGCGGCAGCCGGTCGATGACGGCGGGGTCGGGCGGGCTGTCGCGGCGGCGCAGGACCAGCGCGCCGAAATGCTGCGCCTGCGCCTCCAGCACCTCCTCGCGAGAGGCGATGGCCTCTGCCACGACGACTTGGGGCACCGATTGGCCGATGCGGCTGGCCTCGGCCATCGCGCCCAACATCTCGGTCGGTGCGACGCGACCCTCCTCCATCAGGATATGGCTGATGGGCTGGCCTCGTCGGGCCTTTGCCTGGGCCAGCTTGGCCTCGGCCAGATGCAGGCGGTGCTCTGACATGCCGCGTCCCGGTAAACTCGGTTACCGGAACCTTCACACACCGTTGGTAAACGAATACTTAACCAAAAAAGGCAGTTTGGCGGCAAACTGCCGCCAAACGATTAACAGACCGCGTTTTTTTTCCGAAGAGCCGGCGCTCAGGCCGCGTCCATCGAGGCGGCGAAGCGCTCGAACAGGTAGAAACTGTCCTGCGGGCCGGGGCTTGCCTCGGGGTGATGCTGCACGCTGAACACCGGGCGGTCGGCCAGGCGGATGCCACAGTTGGACCCGTCGAACAGCGAGATATGCGTTTCCAGCACCCCTTGCGGCAAGGTCTGGCTGTCGACGGCAAAGCCGTGGTTCATCGAGGTGATCTCGACCTTGCCCGTATCCATGTCCTTGACGGGATGGTTCGCGCCGTGGTGGCCGTGGTTCATCTTGATCGTCTTGGCGCCCACCGCGAGGGCCAGCATCTGGTGCCCGAGGCAGATGCCGAAGACCGGCAGCTTGGTGTCGGACAGCAGCCGCTGGATCATCGGCACCGCGTAGGCGCCGGTGGCCGCAGGGTCGCCGGGGCCGTTCGACAGGAAAACGCCGTCCGGCTCATGCGCCATGACGTCGTCGAAGGTGGCGGTGGCGGGCAGGACCGTGACCTCGCAACCGGCCGAGGCAAGGCAGCGCAGGATATTGCGCTTGGCGCCGTAATCCACGGCGACGACCTTGTGCCGCGCCTGGTCCTGCCGCTGGTAGCCTTCGGGCCAGGCCCAACGCATCTCGTCCCAGCGATAGCTTTGCGCGCAGGTCACATCCAGCGCCAGGTCCAGCCCTTCAAGCCCCGGGAAACCGCGCGCTGCGGCGACCAGCGCCTCGGTGTCGAAGTTGCCGTCGGGATCGTGGGCGAGTGCCACATGCGGCGCGCCCTGCTGACGGATGGCGCGGGTCAGGCGGCGGGTGTCGATGCCGCCGATGGCGATGCGTCCGCGTGCCGCCAGCCAGTCGCCCAGTTCCTGCGCCGCGCGCCAGTTCGAGCTTTGCGTCGGCATCCATTTCACGACCATGCCCGCCGCCACCGGGTCACCGGTTTCGTCATCGTCGGGGTTCACGCCGACGTTGCCGATATGTGGAAAGGTGAAGGTGACGATTTGGCCCGCGTAGGACGGATCGGTCATGATTTCCTGGTAGCCGGACATCGCGGTGTTGAAGCACAGCTCTGCCGTGGTCTGGCCGGTGGCGCCGAAGCCGGTGCCATAGAAAAGCGTCCCGTCGGCAAGGGCAAGGCAGGCGGTCGGGCGTGCGTGGGCAGCAGGCATGGCAGATCTCCGGGTGGCGGCAAATTGGCCGGAACCTAAGGCCGCCCGGGGCGCTGGTCAAGTGCTTGATGGAAAACAAAAATCATTGATTATCAGAGGGTTGGCGCAAAATTGCTGCGCTTGCAACAGGGGGCGTCCTGAAGTAGTGTCACAAATTCATGAACCGTGAGGGGATAAGGTCATGGAACTGCGTGCAAAGGTGAACGCGGCGGTCAAGCAGGCGATGAAGGACAAGGCGCAGGATCGCCTTTCGACGCTGCGCCTGATCAACGCCGCCATCAAGGATCGCGACATCGCCGTCCGCGGGGAAGGCAACGAGACCGGGGTCGATGACACCGAGGTGCTGGCCATCCTTGGCAAGATGGTCAAGCAGCGCCGCGAAAGCGCCAAAAGCTATGAAGAGGCGGGCCGGCTGGACCTGGCCGAACGCGAAACCGCCGAGATCGAGGTGATCGAGGAATTCCTGCCGCGCGCATTGAACGACAAGGAGGTCGCCAAGGCGATCGACGCGGCAATGGCCGAGGTCGGCGCGGAATCGATCCGCGACATGGGCCGTGTCATGGGCGTGCTCAAGTCGAAATACACCGGCCAGATGGATTTCGGGTCTGTCGGCCCCCGGGTAAAGGACCGGCTGTCGGCCTGACCGAAGGGGGTCCGACGGAATCAAAAAGGGCCGCCTTTCGGGGCGGCCTTTTTTCTTGTCCGGGTCAGGCTCGTCCGGGTCAGGCGGTTGCTTCGGCCGTGTCGTCGCCGATCTCTGGCACCGGGAAGCCATCGGCGATCAGCGCCAGTTCCGAGGGGTCGTCGATGCGGAAGCGTTCCACGAAGCGCGTCTTGAAGCTGACCCGCCCGCGCCGCGCGCCGAAATTCTCTCCGTGGTTCAGGACATAGAGGACCGCTGGTTGCGACAGCGGTGCCAGCGTGCGCCCGGCCAGCGCGGCAAGGTAAGGGAACATCCGGTGTTCGTGTTGGGTCATCGCCTGCAGGAAGGCGGTGCTTTGCTGCAGGTCCGGGTCATGGGCCAGCGCCGCGCAGGAACCGCAGAGCTTCCAGAAGGGCTTGCGCAGGGGCTGGCGTAGCGAAGGGCGGTCGGCCAGGGCGATAGTCCCGGTCGCATCGTCCATGACAAAGCCGGATTGCACCAGGTAGCCGCCCGGCGCCTGGCGGCGCAGCATCTCGCGCACGCTGCCCTGGCGCAGCAGGTCGTCGGCGTCGAAGCTCATGACGTAGGCCGGCGGCAGGTCCATCTCGTCCAGGTGGGCGGTCAGCGCGGCCAGCTTCAGCCACTTGTCATTTCCCGGTTCCGGCGCCGAGAAGGGCAGGAAGGTGATGCGCGGATCGTCGGGCAGGGGCGGGCGTTCCTGGCAGCAGATCACCGCCTGCCAGTTGGGATCATCCTGCGCGATGAAACAGTCCAAGGTCGCCGAGAGCCTGTCGGCCACGGCCTCCCAGTCTCCGACATGGTCCGGGCCCACCAGCGGGATCAGGAAGACCACGCGCTTGCGCAGCGGCGGGACGCGGGCGGCCAGCGCGTCTCGCAGGCGCAGGGCGGCGGCCTCGCTGGGGGCCGGCGTCAGCCGGTCGATCCAGGCTTCGCGGTTCAGGGCCACCGACAGCCGCATCGCGGCCCGGTGCCATTTCGGGGTAGCGGGGACCTGCGCCATGCTCTTGCCCTTCAGGGATTGGCCGCGCGGCGCACCGCGTCGGTCAGGTCGTTGAACAGGGAACGGCGTTCCTCCTCACTCAGGAAGGCACCGATCTCAACCTCGCGGCCATTGCCCTTGAGCGTGACGTAGTAGGGCACCGGCCCTCCGGCCTCGTGGCAGGCGACCTTGACCCAGTAGGTGTTGCTTTCCCAGTCCTGGGTGTCGCCCTTGGGATTGGTGCGGGTCAGATGCGTGACCTCGGGCGTGACGGTCAGCACCTCCAGGATACGGCGGTCGCGTTGGTTGCGGCGCAGCGCGTAATAGAGCGCTCCCGTTGCCGCCAGCATGAAGGGCAGGAGGCCCCATAGCACCACCGTCCCGATCACGCTGTAGAGAGGCACCGAGGCAAAGAGGAAAAAGCCCAGGATCATCGCGGCAAAGCCTTCGGCCGACAGGGAATTATGCGGCCAGAGCTGCAGGACCTGTGAAGCTTCGCGGGGGGGCGTTGTCCAGTGGTAGGGCATGGATCCGTCGGAAAATGGGCCCGGTCTCACCCCGGGTTGAATTCATCAGGCTGGATATACAGCAGAATTGTTGTGGGTCAAAGTCCGGGTTCCCGGGGAAATGCTAAGGTCGGTGTCGCAGACCCGGGAGGATGACAGGATGTGCGTCACGGAACAAAGGCATGACAGGCGGCATTGGGCTCGCGGGCTGGCCACAGGTGCCCTTGTGCTGGCCCTGGCAGGGGGCGCGGCCTGCGCGGATGTGGTCGATGCGCGACGCCAGATCGACGATCACGTCGCGCGTGCCTTTGCGCAGGGATGGGTGATGCCGGGGGTGCGCGACCTCGATCGCTATCACGGCGACGACCTGGTGGAATTGCAGCAGGTGCTGGACATGACCGGGGGCGACGATTGCGCCAGGGCGGTGATGACGGCGCTCTACCTGGATGCGCATCTGCCGCCGGACATGGATGTCCTGTTCGACGACTACGCCATGTCCCTGCTGGCGATCTGGAAGATGCCGGACGAATGGGACCTGCTGTCGCTCATGGCTTCCGGCTGGACCAAGGTAGTGCTGGACGGGGCGAACACCGGGCGCAAACTGGTGCTGACCCCGGATGCGATCCTGGAGGCGAACCGGCAGCGCGTGGCCCAGAACCGGGCCCGCTGGGTCCAGGAGATGGTGCAGCACGCGCTGATGAACGGCTGGGACGGGAACGTGGTGCAGCGCGCGCAGCAGATGCTGCGCGACAAGGCTGCCCGCAACGTGGCAGAGATCGAAGCCGAAATGATGCTCGCCGCGGAGGCGATGAAGGCGCCGCTGGCAGCACGCGATGCGGCCTATGCCGAAGCGGACCGGCAGTTTCGCAAGTCCTACGAGGAAATATTCGGTCCGCCGGACGTGCAGGGCGCGGTGCCCGAGCGTGACGTCGGCAACGATGAGCGGCTGCGCATCATCGAAAACGTCCGCGACGACGCCAGGGCCGTCGCGGATCGGGCCTTTGACGCGGCCCTGACCACGATAGAGGCGCGGCGCAACCGAGAGGTCGGCATCGACCTGCAGGAGGTGGCACAGGCCCGGCTGCAGAGCCTTGCGCTGTCGCACTACGTCCTGCCGATCATAGAGGGGCGCTGCGCCGAGATTGCGCAGCGCATGAGCCTGGCCGATCCGGCTCCGCAGCCGGTGCGGGACGATCCGGGCCCGGCCGCGCCGCAGGGCGGGCATTGGGCGATGGTCTCGCAGGGGGGGATGACGACCTTTACCGACAACAACAGCTGTTACGAGCCGAAAGGATCGGTCGGTGCCGGCAGCGGTCAGTTTTCCCACAGCAAGCCGCGCTGTGGCGATGCCTGGGACGCCTATGTCGTGACCTATACCTGGGCCGCGCCGCCCCCTTACCTCGTGCCGGGGCAGGAGGTGCCGCTCTCGGCCAGCGTGCAGGGGGACTATGCCGCCGGCTGGGGGCATGGCGGGCTGTTCTACTATTACGGCACAGAGGGCGAAAACTGTGCCAAGGGCTCTAGGGCCACGGTGGACATCGTGAAGGACCGCACCGACGGGTTCATCGGCACCGCCTACAACCAGGCGCCCTCTGCCGCGTGGAGCGGGACGTTCGCGCCGCCCGAGGGCGCGCGCTACAAGGATGGCCGTTTCCAGATGACGGTCACGCTGCAGCCGCTGGGCTGCTATCGTTACATCTATGAATGGCGCGAGTGACCGGCGCGCCTTGAAACAGGTTCCCGCGGGTCGCGGAGTCCTTTCGCGGGCCGCGGTCGCTCCGGGTCCGCGGGCGGGATATCGGGGTCAGCTTCCGACCGGCCCGCGTTTGAGACGAAGCCAGATCTGGTAGGCCGCAAGGCCAAGGAACCCGGCTATGCCGACGAAGCTGGTGATGCGGACCGCCTGTTTCATCTTGGCTGTGTGGTCGGCCATGCGGCGGGCGAAATCGTCCTGGATTTCCGCCGGGATATGGCTGAACGTCGGGGTGCCAAGTCCATAGACGAGGTCGTGTTCCGTGAGCGTGTAAAGCGTGCCCAGCATCAACAGCGCGAGCGCATGTGGCATTCGCAATGCCCGCATCTGTGCCAGCCCGACGTAGATCGCAGCACCGCCCACCGTCAGCATGGCGTTGCGCATGAAGATCGGCTGGAGCACTTCAGGATCCTGCGGTTCGATCAGGCCGGCATCGACAACGATCCGGGGGGCCACCGGCGCCCCGATGACCACCAGAACCGCCAGGACCAGCGACACGCCCACCGTCCAGAACACCAGCACATGCGGCCAGCGATGCCGGGACAGGGCGCATGGAATGATGGCAAGCGCGAATAGCAGGGCATAGTAGAAGATCATGACAGGCCCCTTTCATGTGAAAAGGCCCCGCGTTGGCGGGGCCTTTCTTGTCTTGGTCAAGCCCTGGCGCTTAATGCGCGTGGCCCTTGTCCCAGTCTTCCTGCTTCGGCAGCTGCTCGAAGGTGTGCTCCGGCGGCGGCGAGGGCAGGGTCCATTCCAGCGTGTCCGCGTACTCGTTCCAGGGGTTTGCCTGGTTGGCGCGGGCGCCACGGGTCAGGGCGTGGAACATGATCCCGAAGAACAGCAGGAACGATGCGAAGGACAGCAGCGCACCCCAGCTGGAGATGTAGTTCCAGGTGGCGAATGCCTCGGGGTAGTCGATGTACCGGCGCGGCATGCCCTGGCGACCCAGGAAGTGCTGCGGGAAGAAGGTCAGGTTCGCACCGATGAACATCATCCAGAAGTGGATCTTGCCCCAGAACTCGGAATACATCCGGCCGCTCATCTTCGGGAAGTAGAAGTAGACGCCCGCGAAGATCGCGAAGACGGCACCCAGGCTCATCACGTAGTGGAAGTGCGCCACGACGTAATAGGTGTCATGGTAGGCACGGTCGACGCCCGCCTGGCTCAGCACCACGCCGGTCACGCCGCCGACGGTGAAGAGGAACAGGAAGCCGAAGGCCCAGAGCATCGGGGTCTTCATCTCGATCGAGCCGCCCCACATGGTGGCGATCCAGCTGAACACCTTCACGCCCGTTGGCACCGCGATGACCATCGTGGCCAGCATGAAGTAGCTCTGCTGGGTCAGCGACATGCCGACGGTGTACATGTGGTGTGCCCAGACGACGAAGCCCAGCGCGCCGATGGCGATGATCGCCCAGACCATCGGCAGATAACCGAAGATCGGCTTGCGCGAGAAGGTGGCGATGACGTGGCTGATGATGCCGAACCCGGGCACGATCACGATGTAGACCTCGGGGTGACCGAAGAACCACAGGATGTGCTGGTACAGGATCGGGTCGCCGCCGCCGGCCGGATCGAAGAAGGTCGTGCCGAAGTTACGGTCCGTCAGCAGCATGGTGATTGCGCCGGCCAGAACGGGCAGCGACAGCAGGATCAGCCAGGAGGTGACGAAGATCGCCCAGGAGAACAGCGGCACCTTGAACAGGGTCATGCCCGGGGTCCGCATGTTCAGGAAGGTGGTGATCATGTTGATCGCGCCCAGGATCGACGACGCGCCCGAGACGTGGACGGCGAAGATCGCCAGGTCCATCGACATGCCGCCTTCGTTGACCGAGAGCGGCGGGTAAAGCACCCAGCCCACGCCGGAGCCCAGCTGGTTGTTGCCGCCCGGTGCGAAGACAGAGCAGACCGCCAGGGTGGACCCCGCGACATACAGCCAGAACGACAGGTTGTTCATCCGCGGGAACGCCATGTCCGGCGCGCCGATCTGCAGCGGCATGAAGTAGTTGCCGAAACCGCCGAACAGTGCCGGAATGACCACGAAGAACATCATCAGGATGCCGTGACCGGTGATCAGCACGTTCCAGAGGTGGCCGTTGGGTGTACAGTTCTCGACCGCCGTCGGCAGGAAGCGCATGCCCTCCATGCACATGTACTGAACGCCCGGCGACATGAGTTCCATGCGCATGTAAACGGTGAAAACGACCGAAATGAGCCCGACGAACGCGGAGACGATCAGGTACAGAATCCCGATGTCCTTGTGGTTCGTCGACATGAACCAGCGGGTAAAGAACCCGCGGTTGTCTTCGTGCTCGTGGCCGTGAATGGCTGCATCTGCCATTGTTTGCCTCCTGCTGATCCCTAGGCGTCGCACAAGGACGGGGAATCCACCCGCGCGCGACGTTCGTTTCACGTTTTAGAATGTGACCAATAGGGCGGCAATGGCCGGATTTGACGCAGATCAAATCTTTTTGTCGCACCTTGGTCGCATGGCGCGGGCGGTGTTTCGTCAGAAACCGAGGTCGCCTCCATGCGGACCGTTGTCCGCTTCGTGCAAGGCCCCTTCCCGATCACCCCTGGCAACCGCTGTCGAAGTGTCATGGTTTGCCAGAGTGGCAGGCCGGGCGCTTGTGGTCCGGCTGCCGTCACGGGTTTGCCTGTTCCGCGACCTTTCCTCGGAGGGTCAGGTATTCCTTACGGTCAGGGTTTCCCGACTTTCGTCCGTCGGTGCCGCCAGCCTAATGTCCGGTCATCGAGAACACGAACATCCCGAGGGGAGGGATCACGATGGCCTACTACGACAGCAGCTTTGACGCCAACCGCACCACCCTGCGCCAGCGCATTGCGCGTCTGTTCGAGACCCCCTTCGACCGCCGTTACCGCAAACGCACCGCCCGCATCGACGAACTGCGCATGCTATCGGATGCCGAATTGTGCCGGCGCGGCATTGCCCGCGAGGACATCCTCTTTCACGTCTTTTCGGGCAAGGCCTGATCCGCCGACGTGACGCCGCGCGACGCGGCGACAAGGTTTCACTGACCAAATCCTTTTCCGGGCTTTCCGCCCATCCATTCTTTCCATGATTGTCTAAGGGGGCGTTGTGAGTGCGCCCCCTTTTTTCATGCCCGGCTCCCGCGACTGCTGTCTGTACCGGGCACGGGGTCCGGTATACCCGACGGTCCGGCATTCCCGACTTATGGGGCGGACGGCCACCCCCTAGATTGAACCCATCTGCCGCACACCGCATCACCCAAACGGGGGAGTTCAAGATGGCCTATTTCGACAACAGCTTCGTTTCCAGCCGTGCCACCCTGCGCCAGCGCCTGGCGCGCGCCTTCGAGACACCCTTTGACCGCCGCTATCGCCAGCGCACCGCCCGCATCGACGCCTTGCGCGCGCTGTCGGATGCCGAATTGGCACAGCGGGGCATCGCCCGCGAAGACATCCTCTTTCACGTCTTTTCCGGCAAACCCTGAGACAGCCGGTCCGGGCCTGCTGCCGCTCCGGCCCTGACCGAGGAATGATTTGCAAGCACCTGAACATTTAAGACATCGGGCGGGGGAAATTTGATCTGCCCCCGGGGGCGAGGACAGCAGTCCTTGCCCTTTTTCATGTCCGCGTCATGCCTGCAGGGGCCGCATGTCTCCCCCGGCCATTGCGTCCGCGACCTGGGCGGCCTACCTTCGGACCATCGGCAGAAGGAGAGATATGCGCAGCGCCCCAGTCTGAACCGCATTGGGCGGCTTGCCCCGGCACCAGACGTGCCGGACCTTTATGCATATCCAAAATTCTGTGGAGTTCTCATGAAGAACGAAACCTGCGTGATCCGGCCTTTCGACATGGCCACGGACATCGAATCCCTGTCGGCCATCTGGTTCGACGCGTCTCTCGCCGCGCATTCCTTTCTTGGCCGTGCGCGCCTTCTCGAACAGCGAAAGCTGATCGAGGATCTTTACCTGCCCTCATCCGAAACATGGGTTGCCTGTCGGCAGGAAACCCCGGTCGGGTTCATCAGCCTGTTGGACAGGTTCATAGGCGGTCTTTTTGTCAGCCCCGGTTACCACGGGCGGGGCATAGGCCGCCGCCTGGTTGACCGGGCACTGACGCTCAAGGGCTCGCTTTCACTGGATGTCTATACGCGCAACGATCAGGCCTGTGCCTTTTACGCGGCGCTGGGATTCCGGGAAATGTCCAGGCGGCCGACGGACGACCAAGGGCTGCCTTTCGAAATCGCGCATTTGCAGCTGAACCCGTGAAGGACCGGTCGGGCGGCAGATTGCTGCCCGGCCGTGTCTTTCGGATCAGGCCGTATCTTTGGCGGGCTCGGCCATGACCGCGTCGAACTGCGTCCTCAGCGCCACGTCCAGGTCGTCCATCGTCACCGGCAGACCGAGATCCACCAGGCTTGTCACGCCGAAATCACTGATGCCGCAGGGCACGATGCCTTCGAAATGCTCCAGCTCCGGTTCCACGTTGATCGAGATGCCGTGAAAGCTGACCCAGCGGCGCAGGCGGATGCCGATGGCGGCGATCTTGTCTTCTGCCATGCGCCCGTCCGCCAGCGGCGGCTTCTCGGGGCGTTCGATCCAGACACCGACGCGGCCCTCGCGGATATGTCCGACAAGGTTGAATTCCGCCAGTGTGGCGATCACCCAGGCCTCGAGGTCCTGCACGAAGCGGCGGATGTCGCGGCCCCGCTTGTTGAGGTCCAGCATGACATAGACGACGCGCTGGCCGGGGCCGTGATAGGTATATTGCCCGCCGCGCTTGGAGGTATAGACCGGAAAGCGGTCAGGGTCTTTCAGATCCTCCACCCTGGCCGAGGTGCCGGCAGTATAAAGGGGCGGGTGCTCAAGCAGCCAGATGCACTCGTCCGCGCGCCCTTCGGCGATGGCGCCGGCGCGGTCTTCCATGAAGGCAAGCGCCTCTTCATAGGGCACCAGTCCGTCGCTGATCTTCCATTCCATGCCTGTCACCGGGGCCAGAGCCCCGCCTCCCTGATCCTGGGCAGATCCGCCCGGTCTCCTGCGCGGTGCCTTCCAGATCCCTGGCCGCCCGATGCAACCTCTGGACCGGGTCGGCCGACGTGCTGTGCGCTGCGAAGATCCTGTCCGAGTGTGGCCTCGACGGCCGTTCAAATCCCCGCGCTTTGCGGAGGATCACATAATGACATTCCGTGCAAGGCGCCACCAGCGGGCGACCGCAACAGGCCGGGCAGGGAGAGTTTGTGTGTGGAGCGGGATTTTGTCGTTTTTCCTCTTCACATCGTCCCCGCGCTTCGCTAGAGACCCTCCCACCAAGTCAGGACAGTGCGGTCGTGGCGGAATTGGTAGACGCGCAGCGTTGAGGTCGCTGTGGGGTAACTCCCGTGGAAGTTCGAGTCTTCTCGACCGCACCATTTCACTCCAAAAAATGCGGATGCTTCGTGCCGGCGCCAAGGGCGCCTTGGCACCGTTTGGTCTGTTCGACTGGCGGGAGCGGTTGGATTGTGGCCTCTCGTCCTTCTCCGTCGCACCCAAAATGTGAAACTGAATCCTCAAAAGTGAAACGATATATCGGTTTTGTGGTTTGGGGCGCATTTCTTTTGGTTGGCAAGGCGACATGCCCGGCGACCTCGCAAGACAACCAAAGGAGAAAAGAGATGAAGGGTAACGCGATCTGGCTGGCGATTGCCGATACCGCCGATGGCAACGCGAAAAAGGCGGCTGCGATCCGCGAGACCGACCGTGTTCCGACCTTGCCCGGTTTCGGCAAGGCGCTGGCGACAATCCGTTATGCCGCCTTCAACGTCAGCCGGCAGCTGTTGGTGGCCGACCTCGAGCGGCTGCCCGAAACCGTGCCGGACGTGCCGGACGTGCCGACGCCGGAGGCCAGCGAGAGCCTTTTGGCCCGCAAGCGGTCCGAGTTCCGCCAGACAGGGGTCAGCGATCCCGTCCTGACCGCGCCGATCCTCTACACGGTTCGGTTCAAGGTCCCGCGCGCGTTCCACGAGGAATTCAAGGCCTGATACGATCAGGAACATATTCCGATGATCCTGGAATGCCCCGACTGGGCGGGCAGCGCGCGCTACAGCTTTGAGAACAGTGAATGGACCCACCTGGCCATGCACTATGTCACCAGCGCCGATGCGCTGGACAGCCCGGCGATGCGGGCGGCGCGCAAGACGCCCTGGCGCAACAAGTTCCTGGAACACGACTGGTTCGGCAAGGTCGACAAGTCGTTCCACTTTCGTGAGAACCCGCCGGCCTGACACGCGGGTGTGCTGCAAATGCAAAACGGGCGCCGGTTGCAACCGGCGCCCGT
>NZ_JARAMO010000028.1:0-1031 GCF_028807275.1 Mameliella sp. AT18 | reverse complement strand
CAGGACCCGGTGAACATCGCCAACCAGGCCGCCATCGGCTTTACCTTTGCCGATGCAGAGGTCGGGCCGGGCGTGACCGGGACGGATGTCACCTTTGACTACACCATCACCTCCGATGGCGGCGGCACGCCGGTCACCGGGTCCGGCACGATCACCAGCGCGACCCAGCAGGTTACGGGCCTTGACCTCTCCGGCCTGGCCGACGGCACCCTGACGCTGAGCGTCACGCTGACCGACTTCAAGGGCAACACCGGCGGGGCCGCGACGACAACCGCGACCAAGGATACCAATGCCCCGGTCCTGGCCATCGACACCCCGATCGAGGGCGATGACGTGATCAACGCCGCCGAGGCGGCAACGGTCGTGATCTCCGGCACCTCCAGCGATCTGCCCGACGGCGCCGACGTGGCCATCGCGGTGGCCGATGCCGCCAGCGGCAGCGTCACCGGCACGGCCAGCGTCACCGGCGGCACATGGTCCCTCACGCTGGACCTGACCGGCCTCGCCGATGGCGCGCTCAGCGTCACCGCCGACTCCACCGACCCGGCAGGAAACCCCGCGCCGCAGGCCACCGCCAGCGCGTCCAAGGACACGGTTGCGCCCTCCGGCTACACCGCCACGCTGGATGACGATCCGGTCAATGTCGCGAACGAGACCGCCACCGGCTTTACCTTCGCCGGGGCCGAGGTCGGGGCAACCTATGCCTTCACCATCACCTCGGACGGCGGCGGCGCGCCTGTCACCGGCACCGGCACCATCGCCACGGCGACGGACCAGGTCACCGGGCTGGATCTCAGGAAAATCAATATGGTCGGAAGAACCCAAGTTGTTTTTAGAGGGTGAAAAGAGAAGATTGAGCCTCTATCGAGCATCTCATCCAGCATTTATAACTGAAGCAATTTTAGGGTAGGCTTAAGATATTTTGAATTTCGTTAATACTATAAGTGCTTAAATTTCAAATAAAGTTTGCTTTGTGGTCGCTTAGGGCGTATAAAGCTAACTCGTTGATGCGGGATGGAGCAGTCTGGTAG